>NZ_JAELTL010000084.1:0-14024 GCF_016428815.1 Serratia sp. ASV30
CCCCCCCCCCCCCCCCCCCCCCCCCCCCCCCCCCCCCCCCCCCCACACTTTTTTAGTTGGCATCGTCGGCAGCGTCAGATGTGTATAAGAGACAGGAAACAACATATTCATCTGCATCAACAAAAAAAACATAATTAGATATTGACTTGCTTATGGCAAGATTCCTTGGTTTTGAAAAACTATCTTCCCATTCCGTATGAAATATTTTAACTCCATCAGCTAAATAGCCATTTAATATTTTAAGCGTATTATCTGTTGATCCTGTATCAACAACGATTATTTCTTGAAAAAGTGGAAGTAAGCTGTCGATGCAGCGAGCAATACAGCGCTCTTCATTTTTGACAATAATCGCCGCTGCTACTGTCACGTTGCTTTCAAAGTCATTCATTCAAGCCTCCCTTTATTGATTCCTATCGCCTTCCGTAGATGATATCTATTATCATTATCAATAACGCTGTGTGAAATACACATAAAAGCGCATTTTAAGGTCAAAAACGTGATGCGCTTCATGTTATTACGTTTTTTTCTAACAATGAACACATCATTAACAGCTATTCTGACTTATAAAACTACTATCCTCCTAACGTCGAGCTCGCCATCCTTCATAAACACATACCCAATTGAATATTGGTCAAAATACGCTATTTTAAGCAAAGCGATTTAGATCCCGACGTGAGTTATATTCGCAGTTATTAGCTTATTTAACCCCCTGTTCTCCATTAAAAATTTAATGGTATTAAAAAGTCTGGTTTCTACATGATCAACATAGTGTATGTGAAAGGATAATCCGTGCGTATTAACTAGGTATAAATAGGGTTACCGCCAACATTTTTTCAGCAATGGCAAGTGACATTAGTAACAATTTACATAAGCCTCAGGTCGCGTTAGCGCCCTCAGATTGCTGACAAAGTCAGTGAAAAAACGGACTGACTGCCATGCTTAAAGAACCCTCTCCCCAGCAATACCAGATTAAAACCATCCCCCATGATCAACTGGTTCTCGAAGACCATCTGGTGCGCAAAATTGATGCCGCCATCGATTTTGAATTTATCCGCGATGCCGTTGCTCACCTCTATTGCCCCTATAATGGCAGGCCCGCTATCGACCCCGTCGTCTGATTAAAATGATGCTGTTGGGCTACCTCTTCGGTGTTCCTTCCGAACGCCGTCTGGTCAAGGAAATCCAGACCATAGGGCAGGCTCTCAATGGCAGCATGGCAAACGGACGTGTGCTTTACACCGACAGTACTCATCTGAAAGCCGATGCCAACCCGTGCAAGGCCGTGAATGAACTGCGCCCTGAAGGTGTCAGTGAATACTTCACACAGCTGAATGATGCCGTGGAGGCCGACAGGAAGCAACGCGAAAAAAATCGCTGCCCGCCGTAAGAAAAGTCCCCAAAAATGACACGGTTAAAAACACCAAAATCAGCACCACCGTCCCGAAAAGCAGCTTCATGCACCGAGACAACAAGCCGAAGGGCTTCTTCAATCTGGACCATTGCACGGTGGACGACAAGCACGGCATCATCTTGGATACAGGGCAACGTGCATGGCAGCCAGCCGTTCATCGGCAGGCTGGCGCGGCAGGTGGAGCGGTTCAGTCGTGATACGGTCACCGTGGGTGTGGATGCGGGTTATTTTACCTCGGTGGTGTGCCATCTGACGGAAGATGGCGCTGTTGGAGCTTCTTTATCGTCTTTATATGTGGCTGAACGAGATTCAGGAGGAGCAGAAGGCTTCTATAAACGGGAAGTCAGGTCAACTGATGTGGTTATGGAAAAATATTGCGATCGCGACCTGCGATCGCTAAAAAAGAAGAACCCCACCTGAAAAAGTGGGGTTAGTCAGCAGTCTGAGGTCGCATTAGCGACCTTTTTGTTATCGGGTGAGTAGCAGTTGGAAGTCAATCTACCCGACGAGCGAAGTCTCTAGGGCGGAAACCAAGGATCCCCAACACCGCGAAGTAGGCCACAATCCCCGCAGCCACCACGACCGACAGACGCAGTAAGCGAGCCAGCATATTGCCCTGATCCCATTCTGGCATCAGCCACATCACGCCAAGCAGTACCGCCGCCATCACCAGCACGGCAACCACCAGCTTGAACAGGAACATCGCCCAGCCGGGTTGCGGTTGGAAAATATCCTGCTTGCGCAGTTGCCAATACAGCAGAGAAGCATTCAGACAGGCTCCCAGACCAATCGATAACGAAAGCCCGGCATGCTTCAGTGGACCAATAAATATCAGGTTCATCACCTGAGTCAGGATCAGCGTAATGATGGCAATCTTGACCGGCGTTTTGATGTCCTGGCGCGAGTAGAAACCCGGTGCCAACACTTTCACCACGATCAGGCCCATCAAACCAACCGAATAGGCCACCAGCGCACGCTGGGTCATCGCCGCATCAAAGGCGGAGAACTTGCCGTACTGGAACAGCGAGACGGTTAGCGGCTTGGCCAGGATGCCTAACGCAATGGCACTCGGCAAAGCCAGCACAAAGCACAGACGCAGGCCCCAATCCATCAGGCGGTTATATTGGTCATGGTTACCGCTGGAGAAGCTCTTCGCCAAGGACGGTAGCAGGATGGTTCCCAATGCCACGCCCAATACTCCAGACGGGAATTCCATCAGGCGGTCGGCATAATACATCCACGAAACCGAGCCGGAGACCAGGAACGAAGCGAAGATGGTGTTGATGATCAGCGAGATCTGGCTGACCGAAACCCCCAGTATCGCTGGCCCCATCTGGCGCATCACCCGCCATACGCCTGCGTCATTCAGCTTCAGGCGCGGCAATACCAGCATCCCAATTTTCTTGAGATGTGGCAATTGATAACCCAGTTGCAGCACGCCCCCAACTACCACCGCCCAGGCCAAAGCCAGCACCGGCGGATTGAAGTACGGTGCGGCAAACAGCGCAAAGCCGATCATGCTGACGTTCAACAGCGTTGGCGCAAAGGCCGGAATGGAGAAACGGTTCCAGGTGTTAAGGATCGCCCCCACCAGCGAGGCCAGCGAAATCAACAGGATATATGGGAAGGTGATACGTAACAGTGACGAGGTCAGGGCAAACTTATCCGGCGTATCAGTAAACCCCGGCGCCGTAATAAAAATCACCCAGGGCGCGGCCAGCATGCCAAGTACGGTCACTACCGCCAGTACCAGCGTCAACAGGCCGGAAACGTAGGCGACAAAGGTGCGCGTCGCCTCTTCCCCCTGCTGGCTTTTGTATTCCGCCAGGATCGGCACAAACGCCTGGGAGAAAGCCCCCTCAGCAAAGATGCGCCGTAAAAGGTTTGGCAGTTTGAACGCCACAAAGAAAGCATCCGTAGCCATCCCTGCCCCAAAAACGCGTGCCACAATGGCATCACGCGCAAAGCCCAGCACCCGTGAAAACATGGTCATCGAGCTAACGGCTGCCAGTGATTTAAGTAGATTCATGTGGTTATTCTGATGAGTACGACGGGTAAATATCAACGCCTGCATCGGCAGGCGTCAGTTGAGTGGCGTTAGTCTACGGCTCCGCGCCGCTAATAGCTACCGCCATATGTTACATAGGGTTAACTGGCATCACGCAGCATTCTCTCGATCAATCGCTGGGCGTAAATGGCCTGTTCTCCGGCGGTTTCCGGCACGGTCTGGTTGCTGATGGACTGAATAAAATGGTGCACCGCACCGGCAAAACCGCGTTGTTCCAGCGTGGTTTGCCAGCCTGGGGCTGGTTTCTCGAGCACGCCTTGCGGGTCTTCCCGCAGCCATTGGCGCATATCGTTCAGCTGATAGACCGCACCGTTGGTAACCGCCTGCACGCTCTCCCGCTGGCTGCCAGCACGCCGGTGCATGCTGGTGGTAACGATGGTGTCACCGCAGGCAAAGTGGTGTTCCGCGTAAAGCATCTCGCCCGCTTCGTTAGCGCGCAACTGGCCACTCTGCAAGCTGGCGCTCCCGCCACCCAACCACAGCGCGGTATCCACCACGTGCAGATAATCATCCAGCAGCGTAAAACGCAGATCCTTTGGCCCTACGCTATCGGCGCGGTGTTTATCCATACGGATCGAGGCCGGTAGCTGCATTTGTTGTTTCAACTGGCGATAAAGCGGCGCAAAACGGCGGTTGAAGCCCACCATCAGTGCCACACCCTGCTTTGCGGCCAGCTCGATCAGTTGCTCGCCCTGCTCCAACGTTTCCGCCAGCGGTTTATCCACATAGACGTGTACGCCCTGCGCCAACAGTTCTCCCACTACCTGAAAATGGCTAGCCGTGCTGCTGTGCACGAACACCGCATCACACTGTTGTGCCAGGCTATCAAGACGAGAGAAATAAGGCATACGATAACTATCGCATACCGGCTGGGCTTTTTGCTGATTCGGTGAAAAGCCGCCTATAAGCTGCCAGTCCACCGCCTGAGAAAGAATTGGCAGATAAGCCTTTTGCGCGATACCGCCTAAACCCACGACCCCGATACGAAGTTTACTCATGTGAACCCCGCGCCAGCAGCTGCTGCAACTGTTGTTTCAATTCAGCGACTTCGGCCTCCAGACGCACCACGCGTTCAGTCAATTCACCCGCATTGGCCTCCTCGGCTTCAGCCGGAGCCGCATCAATCTGGCCGCTGAACAGGTGCATAAAGCGGCTCTCACGCTTGCCTGGCTCACGCGGTAAACGCACCACGAACGGCCCATCCTCACGAGTTGTCAACTGTTGCAACACTTCTTCTACTTCGCTGACGTCGCTGAATTCATGCATCCGGTTGGTACGGGTACGCAGTTCACCCGGCGTCTGTGCGCCACGTAATAGCAAGGTCGCAATCACCGCCACTTCGGCCGGTGACAGTTTCAGTTGGCCGAACTCGGAGTTGCAAAAACGCTGCTCATACTTGACTACCCGATTACCAAAACCACTTAAGGTGCGCAGGAAGTGCCTTCTTAACAGCAAATCAAGCTGCTGTTGAACTTCGCTTTCCGACAGGTCCATCACCGGCTCGCGGTTGGTTTTTTGATTACAGGCCAGCGTAATAGCATTGAGGGAAAGGGGATATTGGTCAGGCGTGGTCACCTGCTTTTCCATCATGCAACCGATCACTCGGGCTTCTTTGGCATTTAATTCATATTTCATTGTTACGGCCTCAGCGTGGCGGTTGCCACTCTTTATTGGTCAATGCGGTCAGCACATGATCCTGCCACTGTCCGTCGATCAGCAGGTAATCCTTGGCATAGCCTTCGCGTTCAAAGCCGAGCCGGGTCAGCAACGCACCGCTGCGTTGGTTATGCGGCATATAGTTGGCCATAATGCGATGCATCCGCTGTTGACGCTGCATATAGCGGATGGCCGTTTGCAACGCTTCGTACATCAGCCCCTGCCCTTGCCACTTTTCACCCAGGGAATATCCCAGGAAGCAGGCATGGAACGAACCGCGCAGCACATTGCTGAAATTGGCGACGCCGCACACATGGAGTTCTTCCGGATCGAGCAGGATAAAATAGTAGGCACTGCCCTGCTTTTGCATTTCCGTGATCATACCCAGGCGGGCTTGCCAGCCAGAGGGGTAACAGTGGCTATCATCGCGCACCGGCTCCCAGGGCTTCAGGAACGCCCGGTTTTCGGCATAGTATTCGGCCAGGCGGTAGGCATCGCGTTCGTGAACTAAACGGACAACCAGCCGGTCGGTGGTAAGGCGTATTTTCGGTGATGCAGAGCGATAGCCAAACATCATTTCCCCCGCGGTCAGAACGGTTCGATAAGAAGTATTGATTGGGTCAACATCTACAGGGTCAGGCATTATCTCACATGACTCATGGCAGACTGTCGGCGTAAAACCGCGTATTCCCCCGGTAATATAACCGTAGCCCGCCCAGCAGGTAAGCCCCTGAGCGCTCAGTAAATAGCCAGTTAGCTGTTTTGCCCATTTTTAAGTGTAGTTTTGCCACTCAGGTAACGTATTGACGATTAAAAAATATTATCTATCACCCCCCTATCAGACATTACGTATTGGGTAGAGAATAACCGGGTAGTCTTTCTCTCCTTTTAACTGCTCGTGGTGAAGCATGTCTCTGGTATCGCAAGCTCGGAGCTTGGGTAAGTATTTTTTATTGTTTGATAACCTGTTGGTGGTTTTAGGCTTTTTCGTCGTCTTCCCACTTATTTCTATTCGCTTTGTCGATCAACTTGGCTGGGCGGCCGTGGTCGTGGGGCTGGCACTGGGATTACGCCAGCTCATTCAGCAGGGATTGGGGATCTTTGGTGGAGCGATTGCCGACCGTTTTGGCGCCAAACCGATGATCGTCACCGGCATGTTGCTGCGTGCGGCAGGCTTTGCCACCATGGCGATGGCCGATCAACCCTGGATACTGTGGTTTTCTTGCGCGCTGTCGGCCATTGGCGGCACCCTGTTCGATCCGCCCCGTACCGCGCTGGTGATCAAACTGACCCGTCCACATGAACGCAGCCGTTTTTATTCGCTGCTGATGATGCAAGACAGCGCCGGTGCCGTTATCGGTGCGTTAATCGGCAGCTGGCTGCTGCAGTACGACTTCCATTTCGTCTGCTGGGTGGGCGCGGGTATTTTTGTGCTGGCCGCAGGTTGGAACGCCTGGCTGTTACCCAATTACCGGATCTCTACCATTCGGGCACCGATGAAAGAAGGCATGATGCGCGTACTGCGCGATCGCCGCTTCCTGACCTATGTGTTGACGTTGACCGGCTATTACATGTTATCGGTACAGGTGATGTTGATGCTGCCAATCGTGGTCAACGAGATCGCCGGTTCGCCGTCGGCGGTCAAATGGATGTACGCCATCGAAGCTGCGCTATCGCTCTCATTGCTATACCCACTGGCCCGTTGGAGCGAAAAGCACTTCCGACTGGAACAACGCTTGATGGCCGGCTTGCTGCTGATGACCCTCAGCCTGCTGCCCGTCGGCTTTGCCACCAGCCTGCAAGCGGTGTTTACTCTGATCTGCTGCTTCTACCTGGGATCGATCATCGCCGAACCGGCACGTGAGACCCTGAGCGCCTCACTGGCCGATTCACGGGCACGCGGCAGCTATATGGGTTTTAGCCGCCTGGGATTGGCACTCGGTGGCGCATTGGGTTATACCGGCGGTGGCTGGATGTATGACACCGGCAATGCGATGGGTATGCCGGAGTTGCCCTGGTTCCTGCTGGGGCTGGTAGGCTTTATCACGCTGTTTGCCTTGTACTGGCAATTTAATCCGCGTACCGCAGCCCCCGCGATCCTCCGTGGTGGCTGATTTTTGCCCGGAAGCATCCCTTGCGCCTAGTCTCTGGCGACCAAACCTGCCAAAGTTGCTATCCTGATAGTACAAAAAACGGCGCAGAAAGGCTTATGATGGCGCATCATCCCACGACAACCTGCGCAGCGGCCCAGACTGGCTGCCAACCCCGACAACAGGAGCATGCATGAAACTGTTTATTTACGATCACTGCCCATTCTGCGTAAAGGCCCGCATGATTTTCGGCCTCAAGGATTTGCCGGTACGTTTAGTGACCCTGTTAAGCGATGACGAAATCACCCCCATCAGTATGATCGGCAAGAAAATGGCGCCAATCCTGCAAAAAGACGACGGTAGCTATCTACCCGAAAGCATGGATATCGTGCATTACGTCGATAACCTGGACGGCAAACCGCTACTGACGGGGAAAACCAATCCGGCCATCACCGCGTGGTTGCAATACACTGCCACCTACGTCAACAAACTGCTGTTACCGCGCTTTGCCAATGCCGATTTCGAAGAGTTCGCCACTGACAACGCACGCCGCTATTTCAGCGACAAAAAACAGGCGGCCAGCGGTGATTTTGCCGTGTTACTGGCCGACAGCGCCGATCTGATCGCCCAGTTGGAACAGGATCTGGCCACGCTTTCCCCGCTGATCCAGTCATCGGAAGCGGTCAACGGCACTCTCAGTGAAGATGATATCCATCTGTTCCCGCTGTTACGCTCGTTATCGATCGTGGCCGGTGTCGCCCTGCCGGACAACGTGGAGGCTTACCGCAACCGCATGGCGCAGCGCGTTGATATTCCGTTGCTGTTCGATATGGAGCAATGATCCACAACGGCGATAAGGGAGTCACGCGCAGATGCTAAAAATGTTTTTTGTCACCGCTCGTGACCGCGCCAGGCTGCAAGAAATCTCATCCGTACTGATCCGCTACGGTTTGCAGGATGTCATCAGGCTGCTGGGGTTAGGCAAAATGCTTGGCGGCCTGAGCAGCGGCGGCGTGGAGGCCGATAATCAGACATTGCCAGAACGCCTGCGCGCGGCCCTGGAAGCGCTGGGGCCAACCTTCGTTAAATTCGGCCAGATCCTGGCCACCCGCACCGATCTGCTGGAACAGCGCTGGACAGACGAACTGGAGCGTCTGCATAGCCAGGCGACAACCCTACCCTGGGAAAAGCTGGCCGCGCAGATCACCGCCGATCTGGGCGGTGACCCTGAACGAGTATTTGCCCAATTCGATCCGATCCCGCTAGCCGCTGCCTCTATGGCACAAATCTACCGCGCCCGCCTGCACAGTGGCGAGCAGGTGGTGGTGAAAGTGTTGCGCCCTGGATTAGCCAAAACCATTCATGCCGATCTACGCCTGTTGGCCTATCTGGCCGAAACCGTGGAACAACAAAGCCCGGCGCTCGCGCGTTATCGCCCACACCAGATGGTGCAAACGCTGGCCACCGCGCTCAATCACGAGCTGGATCTGACGCATGAAGGTAATAATTGCGATCGGGTTGCGGAAAACTTTGCCAAACAGCCCGAAGTGGTGATCCCGAAAATTTATTGGCAGCACTCGTCAAAACGCTTGCTGGTACAACAATATCTGCCCGGCACCGCCCCCGAAAATCCGCAGCAATTAGCCGCTGCCGGATTCGACGGCCCGTTGCTGGCACAGCGTGGTGCGCAGGCCTTTATGACCATGGTGCTGGAGCATCGGCTGTATCACGCCGATCCTCATCCCGGTAACGTGATGGCTTTGGGCGACAACCACGTAGGGTTTATCGATTTTGGCATGGTTGGCCAACTGTCGGAACGGCGGCGTAACCAGCTTCTGCTGTTGCTACAGGCCATTGCGGAGCGCCAGAGCGACGGCATCGTCAATACGCTGATCGCCTGGTCTGACAGCCAGGAACTGGATCTGACCGATCTGGAACAGGCCGCGCAAAACTTTCTCGATAAGCAGGCTTCGAGCACTCTGACGCTAGGCAAGGCACTCACCGACCTGTTAGTGATGGCCCGTGAGCATCAACTGCCATTGCCACCCGATCTGGTGCTGTTATTCAAAGCGTTGATCACCGCAGATGGCGTGTTACACCGCCTAGATCCCGCCTTTGATATTGTTGCCACCCTGAAACCGATGCTGCGCCAGGTGATGCTCCAGCGCTATACACCCGAAGCGCTGCGCCGTCGTGCTTTATTGCTGGGTGGTGAGGCGCTGGATGCCGGAGAGGAACTGCCGCAGGCCATTCGCTTGCTGATGCGCCGGTTAAAGCAAGGCAAGATCGATGCTGAAATCAACGTCAAGAACCTTAACCAACTGAGCAAAGCTCTGGAACGCGCAGCGGTCACGCTGGCCATTGCTATCGTCACGGCGGCATTCGCATTGGGCCTGGCTCCTTATCTCATGCGCTCCACCAGCCAGCTTTGGGGCATTCCTCTGTTCCCCGCGCTCGGCGGGCTAACCTGTCTGGGAGGCGTGGTGCTGTTGGTATGGCGGCTGCGGCGATAGGTAATTTCAGCCTTATCCGACTAGGTAAAAAACCCTTTGCGCCGTGTCATCTGTTATCCTGCGAGCTGAAATTTTTCTTTGCTGGCAGTCGCCTTTGGTTTGCAACAGTCAAAGTCTGCCACATTTTCGTTTTACGAGGTTTGAATGAAGAAGATCCTGATGGGCGTGGCCGCCTTGGTCGTTGCCGGTACGCTTATCGGCTGTAACCAGCTTACCCAATACAGCGTCAGCGAGCAGGAAGTGAATAATTACCTGCAAAAACATAACGACTACCAAAAGCAGATCGGCGTTCCGGGGTTGGTTGATGCCAATATCGTGCTAACCCAGTTGCAGAGCCAGATTGGTCGTACAGAACCTAATAAGGTAACGCTTTCCGGCAATGCCAAGGTCAACATCACCTCGATCCTCGGCCCACAGGCCGCCGATTTGCAGCTAACGTTGAAGGCGCAACCGGTCTACGACCGCGAGAAAGGAGCGATCTTCCTCAAAGACATGGAGTTGGTCGATTACCAGGTGCAGCCGGAGAAGATGGATACGGTGATGAAAGCTCTATCGCCTTACCTGAATCAGTCGTTGAAATCGTATTTCGATCAGAAACCAGTGTATGTTCTCGACGCGGATAAGAGCAAAACGGAAGCCATGGCACTCAAGCTGGCTAAAGGGTTGGAAGTGAAGCCCGGTCAGTTGGTGATCCCGTTCACCGATTAATTCTTTTGGGCGCAGTCTAGGCTGCGCCCTCTCACATTTACTCTTCTTCGTCCTTCCCTTCTTCATCCTGCTCATACTCTGCTAGCTCATCACACATGGCGGCGATGGCATGGCGAGCGATCTCTGCCAAAGTACGGTAAAAACCGCTGGTGGCGTGTGCTTCAACCTTACCCAGGAAGCGGCCACACCAAGGCAGCAAGAACTCGTTAAACAGCGTGATTTGTGCCTGGACTTCATCTTCCTGCGACTGATCCTCCAACCAGGAGGCGGCCAGCAGCAGCGAACCGAAATGATCGGCTGGCGCTTCGCCTAATGGCATCCCACGCTGTTGGAGAAATACCCGCACGTCCGCTTCGCTGGCACCTTCAACGTAGGACGAGCGCAGTGGTGAGACGCTGCACTCGCTGCCGACAAACAGGGCGTTAAAATCGGCGGCCAGCTGCGGATCGGTACAATGCTGTTGCAAACGAGTCAGCAGTTCGTCCTGCTCGAGCGGCCAGTGCTGTTGCAGTTTACCCTCTTTGATCAAGGTAAACAGCGGCTCCAATAACGGATCCTGCGGCTGGCGGTAAAACAGCGTACCTAACACCCGGCAGACAACGGAAAACTCATTCATGATAACACCCTATAAAACTAAAATTTGCCGTGACGATGTCACAGATCGGCTAATTCCGCAATTGCCGGTCTGCCACGCTGCTCAAGAAAGTTCAGGATCCGGCGCGGTGACACATTTAAAATGCGCTCCTGCGGGAAATTCACTTCCTCAATGATACGCTCGCAATGTTCAAAACCACCGAGAGCAAAAGCCACGTGCGAGTCAGAGCCTAATGCCAGCCAGCCGCCAGCATCACGCACTGCGGCAGCTATTGCACGGCAATTTGATTCACTGCCCTTACGGGAATGAATAAACGAAGAGTTATTCAGCTCCAGCGCTACCTGATATTTGGCTGCCGCTGCGGCAATCGCCGGGATATCGACCGGATATTTGGGGTTGCCCGGATGGCTGATGATATGGACATCACCCTGAGCCATGGCGGCAATCATCGCCTCGGTGTTGGCGGCCCGATCCTGAGGTGCAAATACCGGCTCATGGAACCCGGCAATGATCAGATCGATTTCGTTGAGCATGGGACCGGTGCAGTCAATATCACCGGCCAGGTTTTTGATATTGGCCTCAATGCCGCGCAAAATGCCAATGCCATCCACCAGGCGTGGCCACACACGCATGTTCATAAAGTGCCAGTAGTGTGGCGCATCGGCCATATCCGGCCCGTGGTCGGTAATGGCGAACAGTTTTATACCTTTGTGTTTCGCTTCGGCGATATAGTCGTGCAGGGTGCTATAGGCATGGGTACTGGCTACGGTATGCATATGTAAATCAACGGGGTACATTCTTTCTCCTTCTTAGGCGCTCGCCAGAGTCAGCGGATGGCGGCCAATCCTTGTTCATGATAGCAGTTAACGCGGCTATCGACATGTTAGCGGGTTGTGAAAGCATCAATAGCCACGCTGAATATCAACCAGGCCTGAAGGCTGTTCACCCGCCTCGAGCCGCAGGAGATTGGCGCTAACCTGATCTATGGCCTGTTCCGGCAAGGTAACTGCAGCAATATGCGGAGTAATAGTGACACGAGGATGACGCCAGAAAGCATGAGCGGACGGCAAAGGTTCATTGACGAATACGTCAAGCATGGCGGCCGCCAGTTGCCCTTGTGCCAACATCGCCAGCAGATCGTCTTCCACCAGATGGGCACCGCGAGCAATGTTGATCAGGTAAGCGCCCGGTACCAAACGGCTAAACAGCTGGCGGTTGAGGATACCCGCCGTTTCAGGCGTATTAGGCAACAGGTTGATCAGCAACCGCGTGCCATCAAGAAACGCCGCTAACTGAGGTTGCCCAGCAAAACTCTGTACTTGCTCAATCTGCTTGGGGCTGCGGCTCCAGCAACGGACGTTAAAACCGAACGCCACCAGCTTTTGCGCCACGCTTTTCCCCAACACCCCGGCGCCCAGGATGCCGATGGTAAAATCACTCTGCTGATGAGGCTCAAGCGGCAACCAGTTCTGCTGTTGTTGCTGCAACTGATATTCATCAAAACGACGGAAATAGCGTAACACACCGGCCAACGCGTATTCATCCATCTGCTGCGCCATGCCGGTATCTTCCAGCCGGATTAGCGGCACTCCCGCCGGTAGGACTCCTGGATGCTGGCGCTCCTGCTCAAGAATGGCGTCTACTCCAGCCCCAAGAGCAAAGATACCTTTCAGATCGCGGCGGTTGGCCAGCATTTCATAAGGTGGCCGCCATACTAGCGCGTAGTCCGCCGGGCGATCGTCCCCCGGCTGCCATGCCCGGATATTCGCCTGTGGTAAGCGCTTCGCCATTCCTGCCAGCCAATCTTGCGCATCAAAAAACGGGTGATAGAAAATAATATTCACTGCCGGTTCCCTTCTTGGGTGGATTTTTAGCTATCCTTTCGCGCTTTGCCACACGATGCAAGAATAAACTGGCAGGGAGAAGGCGGAATTATCGTGCGACAAATCAGCAGATTGCTGGAAGTTTGGCTAAACGCACGCGGTTATGGCACAAGGCTATTGACGCTGGGATCAGATTCTCCTACATTAGCGCCCGTCGACAGCGTAAACCGTTGCCGATGACAAAACGGTGAGGTGTCTGAGTGGCTGAAGGAGCACGCCTGGAAAGTGTGTATACGCGTAAGTGTATCGAGGGTTCGAACCCCTCCCTCACCGCCATATTTAAAGAAGAAGTCTGAACTCACGTTCAGACTTTTTTTTTGCATATTCCCCGCACTGGGAGGGGTGAGAATCCTCGACAGGGTTCGACAAAATGGCTCGCATCGCAGAGACATTTTGGACGGCCGACGGGCCGCCCGTAGGGTGAGCTTGCGAATCAAGCCCGACCTTACCGCCATATTTAAAGAAGAAGCCTGAACTCACGTTCAGACTGTTTTTGCATCTTCCCCGCACTGGGAGGGGTGAGAATCCTCGACAGGGTTCGACAAAATGGCTCGCAGCGCAGAGACATTTTGGACGGCCAACGGGCGCCCGTAAGGTGAGCTTGCGAATCAAGCCCTCCCTCACTGCCATATTAAATGAGAAAGCCTGTATCGGTAACTGTGTCTTTCATGGCTGAATGTCCTTAGAAAGTATAACACCAGCTGGCGAGGCTGGTATATCTGCAGGAGCACCATAAAACACTCACGGCTTTGGGTGACGTTTACAGAAAAATAGGCTCACACTGGATCGCCAACATGAGGAAAATCTACCTTCCCGCTCTACTTTATCATTCAGCCCCTTTACAGGACTTCCTTGGTAGTTGCTTAACGCACTGCTAATTGGGAATTATTTTTCTCATAACACCATAACGCGCCATCAGCCACAATACCATCAACACACTGAGATGGACAAATGTATTAAAAAACCATCTTTTTTCCCAAAGATTGAACGTAACAAATTGAGTCGTAAATAAAATGACATAGACATGAACGCTGTATCTTATACACATCTGACGCTGCCGACGATGCCAACTGGGTGTAGATCTCGGTGGGGGCGGGGGC
>NZ_JAELTL010000085.1:0-14016 GCF_016428815.1 Serratia sp. ASV30
CCCCCCCCCCCCCCCCCCCCCCCCCCCCCCCCCCCCCCCCCCCCCCCCCCCCCCCCCCCCCCCCCCCCCCCCCCCCCCCCCCCCCCCCCCCCCCCCCCCCTCTACCCCCCCGGCCCCCACCGAGATCTACACCCAGTTGGCATCGTCGGCAGCGTCAGATGTGTATAAGAGACAGCTATAGCCAGAAGTCCCCGCTATTTTATGCGCCCATGTAATCGACTCGTATTTTAATGAAAGTGATTCATATGGCATTACCCCAGAGCTATTAACCACATGCGGGTAAGTTGAATTTAAGCTTATAATGGTCGCATTAGTTAATTTTACTTCGTAGAACACTTCCAATACACCTGATTGGTTGAGCCAATATACTTGAAAAATAGCGGTGAGTTTTTCATTATTGGATACTGCAAGAGCGATTAATGGTGATGATTTATCTATAGGCTTTACGACATCAACAGGCAAGTGGTTGCAATGTTGTTCTCGTGTAACGCCATGATTTAACGATAGCACTTGAATTTCGTCTGGATGATTTTTTTGACATCTATTACCGATTGAATCCATTGTGTTACAACCGGCAGAGATTAAACCTTGCTGCTGACCGGATAAACTTAAAAATATATTAAAGCTCACGGTAAACTCCTTGTAATTAATGCGTTGAAAACTCCAATGTCATCCTATCACGGTACCAGGCCAAAACATAAATATGAAAATAACTATTTGCAATGATGATATTATTTAAGTGAATACATATAAAATTTCTATTTAACTGGCTATCTGTTCATATGTTTTTGCGCTTCTTCTAGCGAGTTGAACGTTTCAATTGTAGTTTCATTCGCATCAGGCCTTTGTGCTGGCCGCCCTTGAAGGTATGGAGGAAATCACCATACCTACCCGCCTCATCCTCGATGCGCGCAAATCTGCTCACATCTTCCCACGGCACCAGGCAAGTACCAGGCACATCATGATCGCCAACGTTCACCCTGCGGGGCGGTAGTATGGCAATTTTGTTCGGGCCACAAAAATATTAGACTGGTATAGACGGAATAGACATTATGCACGGCAGCATCGATAGCGGCTAACCCAATCACTGCCAGGCATTGGACGGATTTCCGGGCTTCTAAAGTGGCTGATCGCGTCAAAATTTAATTTGACCTGGTTTGGCTTTATTTGGATTGCTGTTTGGTGGCCTATATCAGCATTACCAGCAGAGATTAAGCCTTTACGTGTCGTGCCTTCGGCCTGCTTTTATGTGCTACACATAAGGCGGATGTGTAAAGCAAAATTCTGGACTGCTATGGACGGAATAAGCACCAAACAGAGCAACATCACCGGCAGCTAACCCGCTTACAGCCTGGCTCTGGGAGGTTTTGATAACCTCATAAAAGATTATGCTCGTCTTAAATTAAATTGGCCTGGTTCGCTTTAGTTGCTGGTGGAGCCTGGTGAGGCAAAGCAACCGTTCCATGATGCGGGATAATCCCGTATGTACCAGGGGACAAAAATGTCCTGTGGGCAACATTTCAGCAGCGGGAACGGCTAAGGTTAAAAAATAGGTAGAATGGCATAGCACTCCGTTTTACCGTGTACACAAGGGTGTACACACTTGAAAAGTGCATTATCACAAATCCTTTAAAAGCAAGGCTTAGATGCCGATACTCAATGAATAAATTCAGCGTCATCATTGAACAGAGAGCCCGCATAACCGCGGGCTTTTTAATATCACCAATCGAGGTGTTCCTATGTCCAAATATGCGCAGGCAGCCGTTGATACGGTAAGAAAAAACCAGGGAAAATCATCACTCGATATGCGTCAAGAATGGGATAAAACGATGATGGAGTTGAAGGCTAGCCCAATACCCGCGCCGCATCACCATCCTCCGCAATAACCCCATCGGCCAAACGGATCACACGCGGAAAGTACGTTTTAACAAAAGCATAATCATGGCTGATGGCCAGCACGGTGGTGCCTTGCGAACGGCAAACCGCTAACCAGCGGGTAAATACCCCCAACCAATAGTTATCAAAGTCACGGCTGGGTTCGTCCAACAGCAGCAGAGGCGGCGCAACGGCAGCGAGACTAGCAACGGCTACCATACGCCGCTGCCCGGCATGTAAATCCAATGGATGGGCATCCGCTACATCCGTTAGCTCACAAAGCGCCAGCGTTTGGGCAACTCGCTGCTCCAGAATCTCGCCACGCATGCCCTGATGGCGTAAGCCAAAGGCGATCTCATCGCGTACCCGGTTGCGAAATATCTGCCGTTCCGCTTCCTGAAATAATACTCCCAGCAACGGCGCACGCTGTGCCGCTTTAAGGGTGGCAATATTTCGCCCCTGTAAGAGAACCTTGCCGCCGGTCGGTTTTAGCAACCCGGCCATCAGGCGTAATAACGTGGATTTCCCGGCGCCGTTATCCCCGATCAGGGCCACCCATTCCCCTGTCTCAATGGTGAGATCCAAACCGTTAATGATGGGTTCGCTCACGCTTGGCCACTGATATTCCAGCGATTCAATCGTTAGCATAATGAAAGCCTGCCTTGCTCCAGCGCCCAGGTTTGCAGGCAATAAGCGGCAACCTTGGTGAACGACCGTTCAAACAGCAAAATCACGCACTGCTGCTGGTTAGCGTAGGTGGCCAACTGTTGTAACAGCTTGGTGGTAGCATCGGGGGTTAGACGGCTAAAGGCTTCATCCAGTAATAACAACCGAGGGCGCATCGCTAATGCACAGGCCAGCACCACTCGCTGCGCTTCGCCGCCAGAGAGCGTGGCCGGGTGACGATGGCGTAAAGCGTGGCAATCGGTGAACGTCAGCGCCTGTTCGATACGCGCCATGATCTCGGCTTCATCTAGGCACAGATTCTCCGGCCCGAAGGCGATCTCCTCTTCGACCGTGAAGGTACAGCCGGAGAGTTGCAACTGGGGTGCCTGTTGAATGAGCTGCACCTGCTGCGCCATTTCAACCAGCGGGCGCGAACCTATTTCATCACCGAGGACCTGTCCTAGCCCCTGTAATGTGCCGGGTAAAAAATCGGGGAAACAGCCTGCCAGCAGTTGGGCAAGCGTGGTTTTTCCGCTGCCATTCCCACCGCTAATGCCATATAAGCCTGGAACCTCGCAATGTAGATCGATGTTTTCCAACTGCCAGATACTACCTTGAGGAATAAAGCTCAGCGCATTCAGTGCCACAACCACAGCCAGGCTCCTATTTCCAATGCCGCTACCAACAGCAAGCCATAGCGCACGCTACGTTGCAGCGGGCTATCGTTCGGTGCCCACAGCGTTGTGCGTCTGGGATGTAGCCGAAAAGCGCGCATATCCAGCGCCGTGCTGCGCGCGGTTAAATCATTCAACGCACTGTGGGTTAACGGGATAACCAATGCCGGAATGTAGCGCAACCGTTGATACCAATAACCGTCTAGCGGTACGCCTCGCGCCAGCTGTGCCTGGTAAATCGCGGCCAGTTGCACGCGCAGCTGTTCGGCAACCAGCAACGGCCCTGCCAGCAGGTAGGCCAGCCCGAGCGGCAAACGGCTGGCAAACAGAGCGCGAATAACACGCTGCGGCGGCACGTATTGCAGCCAGATTTGCCCAAAACTTAGCAACGCCAACAAGCGTAGCCAAAGCGCGGCAGCGTTGAGCATTTCGCTATCATCACGCGCCTCACCCCGTAGCCACCACGCCAGCCAACCGCTATGCACCAACCATAATCCACCCGCCATGGGTAACATGATCCACGCCACATAGCGCCAACGATGCCTTGTACTTTTCATCAGGATCAGCAACAGAAAGCTCACCAGGCTATAGGCTAGCAACGGATAACCAAACGGCATCAGCAAGCTGCTGGTACCCAGCACCAGCCAAAGAGCCAGCGAGGTAAACGGGTGCATTAACGCACGGCGGCCATTGCAGGGAAATTACGCAGGGTTCGCTGCGACATATTACGCACCAATAGCCAGACGATGATGGCAACCAGCACTTTATCTATCAGGTTAATCCCCAGCACGGTCATTGCGACGGATTCGATCAGGTTGCTGCCCATCGAATGCACATAGGCGACAAAGAAGTCTGCACCACTGCCAGTGACCCCAGCGAAGAGATAGGTACGGATCGGCACGGCAACTATCGTTACGGCCAAGGTGATCACCACTCCGCTTAAGATCACTTTCGGTAATGTCCTGAACCAGCCGATGCTCGCCAATAGGCCAGCCACCAAACCAATCACCATCGCCACCGGAGCGAATGCCGCCGCTATCGGGCCAGTGAGCAGGCCCCAGATCAGGTTGGTCAATAAACCGGTCAACATGCCGATAATCGGCCCGGCGAGGATTGCACTCAGCAAGGTACCGATAGAATCGAGAAAAATAGGCAGCTTCAACATCGATACCAACTGCCCGCCGATCATGTTGATGGCTATTGAAATCACCATCAACACCAACGTCTGACTCGATAACCCATTACGTGCCATAACAACCTCACTCAACTAGTAGGAAAATTAGCGTTGCTCGACGTTTAATTCGTCATAGCCCGAAAGCGCGCAAGGTTGTCGGTTAAATACGACATCGTTCAATTCCCCAATCACCAATTCGAGCGTGGTGCGCACGGTGCAACCTGCCATCACATGGCCGCCGGTCATATGGCCATGCTCATCGGCCACCGCCAGGTGCAGATGTTCGCCTCCGGCCTCCAACGTGCCAATCAGTGAGACCACTTCAAATTTTCCGCTCAATAATGTGGGGTCTTCGCAGGCGGCATAGCGCAACGCCACGTCGCTCAAGCTACCGACGCAACCGCTGATCCAGGCGGCACGCAAACCCTGCTGCCGGATAAAATCACGAAGTGCAGCCAGCAGGTCTTGTTGCGGTAACAGACGCAAGGCATAAAACTGTGCCGTAGACGGCGTTGATGTCTCCACGATAAGATCCTTTACCCCAGTGGGTTTGGTGATACGGAAAACAGGGAAATGGCGTCGGGAAGGTAGGATGCTGCATGAGGGGTGTGACTCCAAATAACTCCGAACCTCGGACGTTATGCAGCATGATAGAGATTGATACGGCCGATGTATGTGACATAGGTCAGTAAAAGCGGCGGTGCTGGTATGCTGGTCAAAAGCTAAATTGGAATGGGTCTGACACTGATGCCAAAAATAAAAAGCCAGGAAACTCTGGTACGCGAGCGTAAGCGCTGGGCAGCGCTGGCGATCCTGGTGGCGGCCATTGTTGGCAGCTACCTGTGGTGGAAACAAGGGACACTGCGATACGAAGAGTGGAGCCCTAACCAGCAGTATGTGGTGCGCAATTATAAAACCTTCGAGTTTATTCCGCGCTTCACCATGCCAGGCGATGGCGGGCATTACTCGGGCTACATGCGGGTTTATGACAAAAACGGCAAGCAGCTCTACGAAGAGTATTCCGACCTGCTCGACTTTGTCGAAGGCCCCTTCTGGGCAAAAGAAGGCGTCTATTGGATGGGTAACGACAATCAGGACATCGTTCGCCTACCCACCTCGCCGGTAGATTGAAGCTAGCGGACAAGTGGCCTCCAGAAGGGAGGCTTAACCCGATCAGTTATAAGCGGCGGCCTGCTCTTCGGTGATCAGCTCCATCTTTTCAAGTTGAACCGCAATGCCGCGCAGTGAACGCCCAAGCTCCACGCTTAACGCCTCTATCGTTTTGCCACCGCTATAGCCTTCCTCCAATAGCTTCCTGTCGTCTTCCGACCAGGGGAAATTGAAGTTAGCGGGCCTACCCTCGGCAATATTTTTCTGCCGCCGCTCCTCGGGCGATAACTTTGCCTTTTTCACCCGTTCTCGCTCGGCGTAAAACTCATCCGCCAGGGCAAACAGCATCCGGATCGTCTCTGGGGAATGAACCAGCGAGGTGTGATTCAAAAACTCCCCCGTTTCTGGGTTAATCCCCCTCGCCAACGCACGCAACGTCAGGTAGGTCTGCATCATGGGTTTCCGTCCTTAAAAAATCTATCCGTCATTCTCGCGGCTAGTTCCCCACCTATTGTTGCTTGCAAAACGAACTATTCAACGATTCGATCGGATCGCGTATTAACTTTGCGAAACAAATTCCAAATTAACTCTATTTCTTGCAAGAAAATAACCACTTAAAAACCATACCCATTCGGAAATGGATAAGTAAATGCCGTCGATAATTCTCCCGGCAATCAGTGAAACAGGTTTATCTACAATATTCACAGATAGTTTTCACTTGAAATTAATAATTTAAATTAACCACTTACCGAATTTCAGCTGATGGCGATAAATTAAGGAGTACTCCCCGCACCGCTGGCTACTTATTAAGGAGTATTTTCCCGCTAACTCTCCCTTATGTTGATTTCCCTCAATAACGCTTGGGTTATTACTGTTAGTTTGCCATGACTAAAAAACCACTGATAAGCATTAGGGAAAGCAATGGACGTCAATCGCAGACAGTTTTTTAAAATCTGCGCTGGCGGGATGGCTGGGACCACGGTGGCAGCATTAGGCTTCGCGCCAAAGGCTGCGTTAGCGGAAACGCGCAACTACAAACTATTGCGCGCCAAAGAAACCCGCAACACCTGTACCTACTGTTCCGTAGGCTGCGGTTTATTGATGTATAGCCTTGGCGATGGGGCAAAAAATGCCAAATCGACGATTTTCCATATCGAAGGCGACGCGGACCACCCGGTAAACCGCGGGGCATTGTGCCCGAAAGGCGCCGGCCTGCTGGACTATATCCACAGCGATAGCCGCCTGCGTTACCCTGAGTATCGCGCGCCGGGTTCAGATAAATGGCAGCGTATCAGCTGGAATGAGGCCTTTGACCGCATTGCCAGGCTGATGAAAAATGACCGGGATGCCAACTTCGAAGCCACCAACGCCGCTGGCGTGACGGTAAACCGTTGGCTCTCCACCGGGATGTTATGCGCCTCTGCGGCCAGTAACGAAACCGGCATGCTGACACAAAAGTTTGTCCGATCGCTGGGCATGCTGGCAGTTGATAACCAAGCGCGTGTCTGACACGGACCAACGGTAGCAAGTCTTGCTCCAACATTTGGTCGCGGTGCGATGACCAACCACTGGGTTGATATCAAAAACGCCAACGTTGTGATGGTGATGGGCGGCAACGCCGCTGAAGCGCATCCGGTGGGATTCCGCTGGGCGATGGAAGCCAAAAACAACAACGACGCCACGTTAATCGTCGTCGATCCCCGCTTTACCCGTACCGCTTCGGTCGCCGATATCTACGCGCCGATCCGCTCCGGCACCGACATTACCTTCCTGTCGGGCGTGTTGCTGTACCTGATTTCCAACAACAAGATCAACGCTGAATACGTCAAGCATTACACCAACGCCAACCTGTTGGTCCGGGATGACTTTACGTTTGAAGACGGGTTGTTCAGCGGTTATGACGAAAAAAAACGTCAGTACGACAAAACCACCTGGAACTACCAGTTTGGTGAAGATGGCTATGCCTTGCGTGATGATACGCTCCAGCATCCGCGTTGCGTCTGGAACCTGCTGAAAGCACACGTCAGCCGCTACACGCCAGAAGTGGTGGAAAACATCTGCGGCACCCCGAAGGAAGATTTCCTGAAAGTGTGTGAAGTCCTGGCTTCCACCAGCGCAGCAGACCGAACCACCACCTTCCTGTACGCCCTGGGCTGGACTCAGCACACGGTCGGCGCGCAGAACATCCGTACCATGGCGATGATCCAGTTGTTGCTCGGCAACATGGGCATGGCGGGTGGTGGCATCAACGCCCTGCGCGGTCACTCCAACATTCAGGGATTGACCGACATTGGCCTGCTGTCCACCAGCCTGCCGGGTTACCTGACGCTACCTTCGGATAAACAGACCGATCTGGCTACCTATATGGCCGCCAATACGCCAAAGGCCACCCTACCTGGCCAGGTTAACTATTGGAGCAATTACCCCAAATTCTTCGTCAGTCTGATGAAAAGCTTCTATGGCGACGCTGCTCAGAAAGAGAATAACTGGGGCTTTGATTGGTTACCGAAGTGGGATCAGTCCTACGACGTCATGAAGTACTTCCAGATGATGGATCAGAATAAGGTCAACGGCTATATCTGCCAGGGCTTTAACCCGGTCGCCTCCTTCCCGGATAAAAATCAGGTGGTCGCCTCACTGGCCAAGCTGAAGTATCTGGTGATCATTGACCCGCTGGTCACGGAAACCTCCAATTTCTGGCAAAACCACGGCGAGATGAACGATGTCGATACCGCGTCGATCCAAACCGAAGTGTTCCGGCTGCCCTCCACCTGCTTTGCCGAAGAAGACGGCTCGATTGCCAACTCCGGCCGCTGGCTGCAATGGCACTGGAAAGGCGGCGATGCCCCAGGTGAAGCGATTACCGACGGCGAGATCCTGGCCGGTCTGTACCATCGCCTGCGCCAGATGTATGGCAGCGAGGGCGGTAAAGGTGTCGAACCGTTACTGAAGATGGGTTGGCACTATGAACGGCCAGATCACCCAGAATCCGAGGAAGTGGCCAAAGACAGCAACGGCTACGCGCTGGAAGATCTGTATGACGCCAACGGTAATCTGCTGGCGAAAAAAGGCCAGTTGCTGGATTCCTTCGCGATGCTGCGCGATGACGGTAGCACGGCTTCAGCCTGCTGGATCTATACCGGCAGTTGGACCAGCAAGGGCAACCAGATGGCCAACCGTGATAACAGCGATCCGTCCGGTTTGGGCAACACGCTGGGCTGGGCCTGGGCATGGCCGCTGAACCGCCGCATTATCTACAACCGCGCCTCCGCCGATCCAATGGGTAAACCTTGGGATCCGCAGCGCATGCTGATTGAATGGAACGGCAGCAAGTGGGTCGGGAATGATATTCCAGACTACAACACCGCCGCCCCGGGCAGCGGCGTTGGGCCGTTCATCATGCAACCGGAAGGGCTTGGCAGGCTGTTTGCGCTCGACAAAATGGCCGAAGGGCCGTTCCCGGAACACTACGAGCCGTTTGAAACGCCGTTGGGCACCAACCCACTGCATCCAAACGTGATCTCCAACCCGGCGGCCCGTCTCTATCCGTCCGACGCCAAGCGCATGGGTGACAAATCCGAGTTCCCTTACGTCGGTACCACCTATCGTCTGACCGAGCATTTCCACACCTGGACCAAGCACGCGCGCCTTAACGCGATCATGCAGCCGGAACAGTTCGTGGAAATCAGTGAACGTCTGGCAAAAGAGAAAGGGATTGAGCAAGGCGATACCGTCAAGGTCAGCAGCAAACGCGGCTTTATCAAGGCGAAAGCCGTGGTGACCCGCCGTCTGCAAACCCTGAAGGTTAACGGGCAGGATGTCGACACCATCGGTATTCCACTGCATTGGGGCTTTGAAGGGGCAGCCCGCAAAGGCTATCTGGCCAACACCCTGACGCCGTTTGTCGGCGATGCCAACTCGCAAACGCCGGAATACAAGGCGTTTCTGGTTAACGTGGAAAAGGTGTAAGGAGCCGAATTTATGTCCATGCAATCCCAAGACATTATCAAACGTTCGGCCACCAACACCCTGACACCGCCTCCGCAAGCGCGTGATTACAAGGTTGAGGTCGCCAAGCTGATTGACGTTTCCACCTGCATTGGTTGCAAGGCCTGTCAGGTGGCCTGTTCCGAATGGAACGACATTCGCGATGAAGTGGGCCACTGCGTCGGGGTTTATGACAACCCCGCCGATCTGAGTGCCAAATCCTGGACGCTGATGCGTTTTTCGGAAGTGGAGCAGAACGGCAAACTGGAATGGCTGATCCGCAAGGATGGCTGCATGCACTGCGCAGATCCAGGTTGCCTGAAGGCCTGCCCGTCTGCTGGCGCGATTATCCAATATGCCAACGGCATCGTGGATTTTCAGTCCGAGCACTGCATCGGCTGTGGTTACTGCATCAGCGGCTGCCCGTTCAATATTCCACGGCTGAACCCGCAAGACAACCGGGCGTACAAATGTACCCTGTGCGTTGACCGCGTCAGCGTGGGCCAGGAACCGGCCTGTGTGAAGACTTGCCCGACAGGTGCTATCCACTTTGGCACCAAGGCAGAAATGCTGGACGTGGCACAAGAGCGGGTCGAAAAGCTGAAGAAACGCGGCTTTGAGCATGCGGGCGTGTATAACCCGCAAGGCGTTGGCGGCACCCACGTGATGTATGTACTGCACCATGCCGATAACCCCGAGCTGTACCACAATCTGCCAAAAGACCCGCATATCGATCTGTCGATCGGGCTGTGGAAAAGCGTGCTCAAACCTTTATCCGTGGCGGGCTTTATCGCCACCTTTGCCGGTTTGATTTACCACTACATCGGCATTGGCCCGAACAAGGAAGTGGATGATGAAGACGAGGAGGACCATCATGAGCAAAAGTAAAATGATCGTTCGCACCAAGTTTATCGACCGGGCCTGTCACTGGACGGTAGTCATCTGCTTCTTCCTGGTGTCGCTGTCCGGCATTGCGCTGTTCTTCCCAACGCTACAATGGCTGACCGAGACCTTTGGTACGCCGCAGATGGGCCGTATCCTGCATCCTTTCTTTGGCGTGCTGATCTTTATCGCGCTGATGTTTATGTTCTTCCGCTTTGTGAAGCATAACATCCCCGAGAAAGAGGACTTGCCGTGGGTCAAAGGCATCGTGGAAGTGTTGAAGGGCAATGAGCATAAGGTTGCTGACGTCGGCAAATATAATGCCGGCCAAAAGATGATGTTCTGGAGCATCATGAGCATGATTTTCGTGCTGTTGATCACCGGCATTATCATTTGGCGCCCTTATTTCGCCCACAACTTCCCGATCCCGGTGATCCGCTATGCGCTGTTGATCCACGCCGCGTCGGCGATCGTCCTGATCCACGCCATTCTGATCCATATGTATATGGCATTCTGGGTGAAAGGCTCGATCAAAGGCATGATTGAAGGCAAAGTCAGCCGCCGCTGGGCGAAGAAGCATCACCCCCGCTGGTACCGTAAGGTCGAGGCTGAAGAGCAGAAAGACGAGCGGTAACCCGTTGAAATTCGCCCCTTCGAATGAGGGGGCGATTATCTCCTTAAGCTACCACTGAACCATCAAAGATCTGCTGCATGCTGTCGATCAGGCTCAGCAATTCACTATTGGCCCCAGGCTTCCACAGTGCCACCATCGGGTGCATCAACCCCTGTTTCCCCAATTCCGTATCGAGCCGCTCTACCTGCGGCAAGTGCTGCATGTTCAGATGCGTTGGCAGGAATGCCCATCCCAGCCCGGCGGTTAACAACGTTTGCAGCAACGCTGGTTCATTGACGACCTGAATGCGATCGGCGATTTGCAGGCGCTTCGCCATCGGTTCGGGCAGGTCATAAAAGGGAATAAGTTGGGTGCTGGATGCCAGCGACAGCAAGGTGACCGGGCTACCTGCGGGGAAAAAACCCTCGCGAGCATAGGCGGCCAGCTCAATAGCCCCCAGGGCTCGCCACTTAAATTTTTCGCCAATCGAGCGGTTGATCGCCTGATAAACGCCAATATCCGCCACCTCCTCTGCCAACGCCAGCTCACCCTCGCCACGCTCCATCATCAGCAAGTCAAGCTGAATGCCGCGCTGGCCCAAAAACATCGCCAGTTCCGTTAAAAAAACGCGCGGAGTAAACGGGTCATAGCACAGCGTCAGTTTCTGCCGCACCTGCTGCGGAATATGCTGGGCCAGCAGGCTAAGGGCCTCTGCCTCCTGCAAAAACAGCCGAGCTTGCCGGTAAAGGCGTTGTCCCGCCTCGGTCAGTTGTAATGGGCGGGTACGGCGATCGCACAGTGAATAGCCTAGATCCAACTCCAGATTTTCGATCAGCTCACTGACGGTGGTGCGATCCTTCCCCAACCGCTTGGCGGCCTGGGTGAGATTGCCGGTCTCGCAAACGCTGGCGAAAGCTTCAATCTGCGCCAACGAAAAACCTATCTTCCCCATCTCTCCTCCACAAAATTGCGGGGGATTTCCCCCCGTTCATCCACTCTACGATATGAGTTCGCGGGCTTACCATTATTTTGTTCACCTCATTCAGGTAAGGAAAAAACCATGAAAAAGTTCACACACAGCGTATCAGCCCTACTGGTAGGTGCTGCACTCAGCGTCAGCCTGGCAACCGGGGCACAAGCCTGCACCCGCGCCTTTATGAATATGTATCCGGGCTATATGGTTAGCGCCCGTAATCTGGATTTCTTCGGGCCGGTAGATCCCTCACTGGTGATCACGCCACGCGGGATTGCGCATAACGGTGGGGATGCGAAGAACGCCGCCCAGTGGCAAACCCATTACGGCAGCGTCGTGGTTTACGCCGATGGCGTGTTCCCAATGGACGGTATGAATGAAAAGGGGCTAGCGGGCCATACGCTGTTTTATATGAACGGCAGCCAGGTGCAGCAGGACAATCAGGACAAGCCGGTGATCGAAAGCCGCGCCTGGTTGAGCTATATCCTGGATAATTACGCCACCGTTGAGGAAGCGGTTAAAGCCATCCGTAGCGATGTGCGCCTGGCCGCCGCCCATATGCCTATCGATTACGCTTCGGATACCAAACACATCGCGATCGAAGACGTTAGCGGTGACTCGGCCATCATCGAGATCGATAACGGCAAAGTGAACATCTATCACGACAAAAATTATCGGGTGATGACCAATCCCCCTTCTTACGACCAACAACTCAAAAACCTGGCCAAGTACCAGAATGCCAAGCGCAGCGAGATCCCTGGCGGCCTGGAAGCGGATGAACGCCTGGTTCGTGCCAGCTATGATTTGAAAAACCTGCCGCAGCCGGACAATAAAAATCAGGCACAGGGCTTCATCTTATCGGTGCTTAATAATGTGGCTTACCCGATCGGCTCACCGGCAGAGCCAAGCGAACAAAAGGTCACCGACATGTATGCCAAATACAGCAAGCGCCCGGACCAAAACAAAGGCATCGGGACTTACTGGACGGCGATTTCAGATCTGAGCCATGCGGAATATCACTTCAAGTCGGCCTTTGCGGCCTCGCAGATCTGGGTTCCGCTGCATGACATCAACTTCAGCCAAGGGCAACCGGTGCGTAAGATCGCACATCTTAACGACTATGCCCAACAGGGTTGGGAAGGTAACGTGTTAGCCCAGGCGAAATAGCGCTCAAGTCCCCTATTTTAATAGGGGTAATTTCACGATCAAACGCTGCTGGCCGCCGATGGCCAGCAATAATCTGAACGCATAACTCTCGCCCAAAGTATTTTGTTCTATTCTTCATGCAGGGTAATGAAAGGCACCACAGGCTGTGGCTAAATAGCGCCTTCCTAACCTGTATGTCGTTCGGATTGTTTATGTCGCAAATTTTGCAATTTATTTTTGTCTTAGTGCTTATTGCAACTCTCGATTTTTAGCCTCACGATATTTATGTTCTTTTGCAATAAAATGAAGGAACATATCCTGTGGAAAACAGGTAACCATTCCATCCCTGTCGATCAACAGTTATCTCCATTTTCATGTCTTTTTCTAAATAAAAGACAGGCAAAATATCCTTTAAATCAGGCATTAAGGCGTTATCGGCTGGTGTTTTGACAGTTAATGTTGATTTTACATGCAATAAATGCCCCGTTTTATGCATAATAAAATAGGTTTTGCGGCTCACATTGTATTGACGTTTCTCTTTCTCTAGCTGGCCTTTGATTACCACAAAACCATTATCCCCGTTTAAAAAATATGTCATTACCAGCGAAATTGCATTATCTTCTTTCTTGACAATGAGCTTGGTATCACATGAAAAGTGTGTATCACGCCAGTAACCAATGCCTGTTAACAACCACTTCCCTAGCATTATGAATGTAATAGCGATGGCTGATGCATATATAAATCTGTCTCTTATACACATCTGACGCTGCCGACGATGCCAACTGGGTGTAGATCTCGGTGGTCGGCGTAGGATTAGTAAGGGGGGGGGGGGGGGGGGGGGGGGGGGGGGGGGGGGGGGGGGGGGGGGGGGGGGGGGGGGGGGGGGGGGGGGGGGGGGGGGGGGGGGGGGGGGGGG
>NZ_JAELTL010000086.1:0-13985 GCF_016428815.1 Serratia sp. ASV30
CACCAAAACCACCACTGCCAGTGACTGTCATTGTGTCATTATCATCGTTTGGAGCGCAAAGCACATATTTGATGAAATTCATTTTTTATTCCTTTTAATTATGAGTATGTAACCGGTAACTCGACGTGCTCGACGTCTTGCAACCATTATGAGCTTCATGCCCAATGTGTTCACTCAATAGGGGATGTGCTATCACCTGTACAACAATTCAACAGATGATCGATTTAGCCGATCAATATCGACACATTGATCTACCGAATCGATTGGACGGGCTTTAACCGAGTGGGATAGTGTTAAATCTCTCTCCGGCGGCACCAGGGAAAGCTTGGATAGAACACGGCCCGCCTTGCAGCGGGCCATTTTTTTAAGCCTCCGGCACCGGCGGCCACTCAATATCCGGCGCGGCTTCAACATTTACCCGATTAATCAGCACCCGGTAACGCTTCCAGGCCAGTAACTGCGCCTGCTCATCAGTTGACGCTATCCCCAGCTCTTGCGCATCCTGCAACGGGGAGATCTTCTTTGTCGCCAGTGCCAGCCGTTGCGATTTATCTATCTTGGCGGCCTCCACCGCCTGCGCTTTTGACGGTGGCGGGATATCGACCCAGCAGGGTAAACCCTGGCTATCAGCACCCCGCATTTTCCCTTCTGGCCCTTGTGCGCAATACCTCGTCCACTCTGCATCAGTAATGGGTTTTACATCTTCCGGCCAATTGCCGTTGGCGTCATAGGCTGGTTTATCTTCCAACACATAGAGAATATTGGTGGTTGCACTGTATCCGTAACTCATTTTATACCCCCACTGCCCACCAGAAGACCACGCGTTCATTATCCCCCATCGCCGCATTAAACCCGCCTGCCGATAGGCTTTGTGCCTCAACATTCATATTTGAATCCCCCCAATGTCCAGCCAGTGTGAGCTGGACGCCGAAACAGTCCTGTGTGTAGCCACGCGGAAAACCCACCCAGGTCAGATAGCCTTCGCCTCGGTTAACAACGCCGCCTTGGAAAATAAAACCTGTCAGTTCATCTTTGTACCACCACGCCTGACGCGTGCCCGCGACGTGCGAACGGTTGTTAAACGCATTCCAGTCAACCCGGCCATTGGCGGCGTTGTTAATATAATCACGTAAATAGCCTCCCCAAAGCTCACCTGAAATATTACCATCCGGGTGATGAATGGTTTTGCCCAGATGCAAGGTAGGCCACGTACCATTGACCTTTAGCTCCCCATTGCCACGCAACTCATACCAACCGTGCTCATTACCATTACCGACATGAATACCCAGGTTATGGTATTTGCCAACCAGTTCATGGTGATAGAGCTCGGCCACCAGATTGCCCTCGCCTTTTAATCGCAGGGCATTTACCTGGCGATGACTCCCCTCCGCATTGGAATAGGTGTTAATACCCGATTTGTTGATGTAGTCGAGCCCCTGGAATGTCCCGGCCCCCTTCACCGTCAGCCAATTGATGTTGTCACCGCTCTGCTTAATGTAACGGCCATCCGATTCTGTTTTGGTATAGGCGTTGATATCACCGGCCACCAGGTTCACATCACCAGAAAGCGGCTTGCCATTCACCTTGATAGAGCGCAACGCATATTTCTGCGTTGCTTGCGCGTCGGTCAGCGCCCCCACGTCAGCCGCTGTCGGTTTGTTGTTGGGGGAATAGACGCGTTTACCGGCCTCAATGAACTGGGTATCGGCCATCACCCGGCCTTTCATCTGCAGGTCACCGCTGCGAGTGTTGATATAACCTGTCACGCCTTTCAAACCCGACGTGGTGCAGGTATTGAAGAAACCAATGCCGTACCAACTTTTCAGCATCAGGTTATTGGAGGTGTATCCAGCCGCATCGCTGCCGCCTTCAACCGAGGTGTTTTCATTACCGAAGTTAAGCCCGGCAGCAAAACGGGTTTTCCCCGTGACGATCCCGCCGGTCTTCAGCAGGTAGCGGTTATCCGCTTCGGTCTTGTTCCAGGCGTTCACATCCCCGGCTTGCAGGTTAACATCGGCTGAAAGGGGTTTGCCGTTCACCTTGATAGAACGCAATGCATACTTCTGCACCGCTTGTGCGTCCGTCAGCGCGCCTACATCCGCCGCCGTGGGCTTGTTTTTGGTATGGTAAATCGTGGCATTGCTGGCCTGGTTGGCATCAGTGCCCCAGGACAGATTATTTTTGTCATTAATGCCGAGCCGATACAGCGGCGCACTACCGCCGAGCTGAAAACCGATCGACAGATTGGCGGTGGCACTGCTGCGCTTTAACACCAGTGGCGTGTGTTCAACGCCATCAATCAGCAGAGACGTATTCTCCGTGCCAGTAGAGCCGGTTTTGACCGTCAGGTTTTTGACCGTCCCGCCTGACAGCATCAGATAACGGGCATCCGCTTCGGTCTTGTTCCAGGCGTTCACGTCCCCGGCCTGCAGGTTAACATCGGCGGAAATAGGCTTGCCGTTCACCTTGATGGAGCGAAGCGCATACTTCTGCAACGCTTGCGCATCTGTCAGCGCACCAACCTCTGCCGCCGTGGGTTTGTTCTCGGTGCTGTAATAAGACTGGAAAGGCCCCCAGACGCCACCGGGTGAACTGCGATAGCGAATATGAGTTTTAGTTGTAGACGCTCCCGCTTGCATGAAAATCTGCTTTCGGCTGCCGCCGTCATAGCAAATCGACAGCACTTCCCAGGAAGCATTGAGGTTAGGGCTGTTCTTGTGTTTCCCGGTAGTCAGTCCGAAAAAACCACTGCGGCCTATCTCATTAGGATCGGACACCACCGCACAGGTGGCCCCTAAGCCGAAAGCACCGACCTCCATCAGTTGGCCGGTTGAACCGCCCACATCTCGCATTGCCGCCGCCTTCAGCCCCAGGCTCACGCGGGCCTTGGCTTTATCCGGTAGGTCAGCCAGGTTCTGCGCCAACTTCACCGCTGCATCATTCACAGCCTTAACCGCTTTGGGCGTGGCCGCCAGGGCTTCACTGGTGCTATTGGTTACGCTGCTCAGTTGCACAAACCCCTTAGCCGCCGAGGTGGCGTCCGGGTGGTTGCGGGATTTGGCATGGTCATCAATGGCCGCCGCCACAAAATCACGGGTCGCCATCACCATGTCACCACTGACAATCAGCGTGATAGCCTCGGTGTGGCTGACGATCACCACCATGCGCAGGGTTTGCGTGCGCCCGCTGCCCTCTTCCAGTTTCGGCTTGTAGGACTCGGCCATATTGCTGACCGCAATTAGCGTGCCGTCTGCATCATACAGGCCCATTTCACGCAGCCAGAAACCGCCAACATTGGCAGGAATGACTAACTCGGCAATAAGCCGATCAAGCGCAGCCTTATCAACCGTCAGTGAATTGAGGGCAGCCCGGTGACGCTCGTTAACCAGTTTGGTCTGTGCCGGGTTGGGCGTGGGTAATTTGCCGTTACCGTCTCCGACGGCCATTCGGTCAATCTTCAACGGTTTGCCGCCCGCACTGGCGGCCGCAATTTTTGCCGCCCCGGCGGTGGTCAGAATGGCTTTGTATTTGCTCATGGTGTCTCGCTTGTTATCCGGGGTAAACGGTAAGGGTGTCGCCGTCGAACGTGCCGACGCCGGTGTGGATCTGGCCCTGGACGTCCTGCACAATATTGAGGCCGATAAGATGGCGGCTGACCGGTTTGGCATCGGCGATCATGCGTTCCATCTCCTGGTACATGGCTTCGGTGATACCGGTTTCCAACACGCCGATATCCAGTCGAAAGGTGCCGGGTGGATCATTGTTTTGCCACCACTCCAGTACCTTGATGAGATAGCCGAGCGGCTCGACCACCCGGCGAACAGCCCCCAGGGTGCCCTTATGACGGTGCAGGTAAAACGCCGAGGTCACCACGTTACGCTTGACGGTGTCAGCCCAGCGTTCATCCCAGTGATCGACTGAGAATGCCCAGGCCAAGTACGGCAACAAGGCGATCGGGCAGGTATCCGGGTTCCACAGGTCACGCACGGGCACAGGGATGCGTGCCAATTCGGCGCAGGCACGGGCGGCGGCCACTTCGAGCGCGGAAGAACCGACCGGCAATAGACGGTTATTCATCAGATCCCCCGACGGTGATGCAGTACTGTTCGCAGTACGACGCCTGGGTATTGTTCAGCACGATATCGGCCAGCGGCTTTTTCAGTTCCACACGTTGCACGCCTTCGGCATGGAGTGCGGCATAGAGAGCCGACAGGCGGATATCACGCCCTAATCGGTGTTGCGCGCTGATGTACTGTTTCAACTTAGCCTCAGCGGCGGCCTGGATCGGAGCGGCCTCCGGGCCCGGATAGAGATAGAGCACCGCCTCAATGGTGTATTTGACGATAGAGGCGGATTGCACCGTCACGCGATCACCTACCGGACGCACATCCTCATCATTCAGCGCACGGGTAACGACAGCCAACAGATCGGCGCTTGCGGTGCCGTTACCTTCCCGTGACAGCACCGAAATGGTCACACAGGCCGGGCTGGGGCTGGTTGCCTTCACGTCGGCCACCCGACCATCGGCAGAACGGCCATGATATTCATAGGCACCGGACGGCCCGGCCACGCTCATACCTTCAAACGCCTGCGGGATACGCACCCGATAATCACTGTCGGACTCCATCACCGCCGGTGTTGGCGGCAAGGTGTTGTTATCAGCAGGCGTGATGGTCAGCCGTGGAGTATTGACGTTTGCCCCCAGTTGGTCGAGGTCACTGCCCGTGGCAAAGGCCACCATCACGGCACGGGCGGCATCGTTAACACGCTGGCGCAAAATCACTTCCCGGTAGGCATTCTCCTGTAGGAGCTTCACCAGTGGTTCGGACTCCAACGCCAGGGTACGGGCAATCGCTTCACGCTGTTCCTCAGGGTAGAGCGAAATCAGCGTGGCTTTGCGTTCGGCTAGCAGGCTTTCATAGTCGAGCACCTCAACAAGGGCGGGCGCAGGGAGTTGGCTCAGGTCAATGGTTGGCATGGGTTTAGCTCACAGGAATGGACAGCGACAGCGCGCCAGGGATATCGGTACGGGTGCCGGTGAGATCGACCACCATCTTGCCGTCATAGCCGGTGTTGAAGGTGATACCGGTCAGTTTTACACGCGGCTCCCAGGCTAAAATCGCGCTGTAGCAGGCGGCCATGATATGCAGGCGCAATGCGTCATTCTGCGGCTGGTCGAGCAGTTCAGACAGTAACGAACCATATGCCCGGCGCATCGGGCGGGAGCCCACCGGCGTGATAAGAATGTCTGCCACTGACTGGCGGATATGGTCGATATCGGTTAGCCCACGTCCGGTGGCGCGATCCATCCCTATGTATTTTGCGTTGCTCATGTCGGTTTATCCGTGTTGCCACCACCGCGCTGAATGCCGCCGTGGGTGTGGGTATGGATCACTACGCCGTTGGACGTGATACTGCCGCCGGTGTGGGTGAGATTGCCGGTCATATTGCCGCCCTGATTAATCTGGATAGTGCCTGTCACCAGCTTATTGGTGCATTCCACCACGGGGGCATCGAGTGTGATCTTTTGGCTGGCTTTGACCATCACCACCTTGGTGTTGGCGGTGATGGACTCGGACGCCTCTACCGTGGCGGTTTTAATGCCGGTCACGGTCAGCGCGCCGGTGGCCGGTTCGTACTCCAGCACGGCACCGTCCGGGAACGTTACATGCAGCGCATCCGCCGAGGCTGACGGAGCCGGAAAGTCATCAGAGAAAATACCTGGTAGCACAAAGGCCGTATCCAGTTCACCACCGATCGCCAGGATCAACACCTGTTCACCTTCGGACGGTGCCCACCAGGAACGGGAACGACCAGCCCGGCAAGTGAGCCAATGCAGCCAGTCGGTGAGGTTGTCGCCGGTTTCTACTCGGCAAAGACCGTGCTCTAGGTCAACAGCGTTGATGGTGCCAATGCGGATCAGATTGCGCAGCAGGCGTAGGGTGTCGGTTTGATTGTTCATGAAGGGAAGGATGCCGCCCAAGAAGGACGGCGGCAATGCGAAACGGTTGGAACAGTTAAGGTACAACACCGCCAAAATTGAAAAAATAGCTTGAAATGAATTTTATTGGCTCAAAAACATATGATAGGTATTCATAGTCTTGCGAGAAGTATGCCCATACAACATTAGATGCCAACAAATATCCAATGAGGCAGATAAAAGAATTGCTAACAGAAAATGCAATTGCACCAGAAAAACTTCTTTGCTTTACGTATGCAAATGTCATATATATTAAAGATGTGAATACCAAAACAAACCCCACTACTATCAGAAGCCCTGAGATTTGCTCATTTACATACCTCATATAATAAGGGAGGTTCCTTATATCTTTCAATGCATTTGGCACAATCAATAGCGCATTTAAAAGACGCTCATAATAACCATCAAACGTTGACAAAAAACGAACCACATTTCTTGCTGTATAATATGCAAAGACTGAATTAACTAATGTTGCCACAATATAGAATAAATCCCAAACCCTTTTAATTGCACCTCTCGTAACCATTATAAAAACCACACCAATGAGACTAAAAAGAGTAGCAACAAAAGAAAATGAATATAAGAAATAGTTAACCTCCCCACTAAAAGAGGGTAGTGCTAAAATTATCACCACTGCAATAAATGCTCGTAAGTATTTAAACTCATTTTGAGCATCCTTCATCACCTCATTGTATTCATTATTAATAAATGTATTACCAACACCATTCACGGTGTGTGATTTATTGTTTATTGTTGCATTGATTTTCAGAGCTCTAATGCTTATTATTGCACCAACGGAAATCGTTATCGCAAATGAAAGCATCGAACCAATGCTGAATACACTATCAAACATAGAGATCCCATCCATCCTTTGAAATAAAGATCTATTTATACAATTATTTAGCATGAAAAAACAGATGTTTTTGATGCGTTTTTCACCAGCATATACTTACTCATGCCAGCAAATACTCTATGATAGTAGATTCAATAACCTTAATATCTTTCAATTCAATTCCTAGCAACAACCGTTCCTCGTACTGCACTTCGCGACTACGCAAAGAAGGCCGATCCCGTAAGCCATAATGATGCACCTCAGCCATGCGCTTCACCCGTCCCACAAATTCCACCACAGCGGCATTATTGTTGCCGTTGGCTTTCAGATAACGTGCTGTGCGCAACTTGGCAAACATCGCCCGCTTTATTCTCCCTTGCTTACTCCGTAACTGGGTTTTGCGTGGCGCATACGGCGTGCCATCCGGTGCCTGTTGCCGCTTGATATTCTGCTGCTGACTGGCACGTAGTCGCTTGGCAAGCGTAACAGCCAGTGCCTTACGCGATTGTGGCGACAAATTGCCAATCAGTCCGGCCAGCTTGGTATCAAAGGGTTCAAGATCGTTCATGCCATTCACTCACTAGCTCACCGTGAACATAGAGCTGTATTGGGCGGATCACGTCTTCCGGCAACGGAGGTTCCGGCAAGTGATCCACATGCAGCGCACCGCCCTGCTCTTTCACAATCACCCGTTCAGTCAATTGCAGATTGATGCTGATATCAAACGAGCCATCATTGTTTATATCCGCCTCAAAGGTATAACCAGTGCGCCGTTTCTCATCGGTCGCCATAATGTCCGGCTGGTTCTCACGTAACCACGCCAGGATCGGCACGATGATAAGATCCATATCCCCGCTGTAGTCGGTGATCAGCAGGTTTAGCCGAAACTGATACTCAAACGACAGCGAGCTGGCGAGCGTGGAGGCAATGCGACCACTGTCGGTAAACAGACGCAGATTCTCCGGGTTGCGTTGCAGCCAGGGCAAGAAATCAGTCAGCGCGGCGCGCAGTTGTTGGGGCTTTATCATGGTGGCGTTCCTGACACTGTTTAATCATATCGACCTGGACAGCGCAGGCCGCCAGGGCGTGTTCAAGCTGGCGGATATCCACGCTTAAGTCCCCGTTAGTGCTCGGCTGGCTGGCCGGGATCTGACACGGGCTGACCATCGGACAGCCAACGTAGATAATCGCCGGTGCCGGTGAAGGCGGGCCGCTGGTGCAGCCGGATAACATCAACAGGCAAAGCCCGACTAAACCACTCACGTAGTGCCTGGTTTTCATTGATTGCCCTCTGTAACTGTTGTTCACGCCGTAGGGCCAGACGTTGCGCCCCGGCCAATGTGTTTCTCAATTGCTTTTCAGCCTTAGCCTGCTGACCAACTTCACGCTGCAACGCAGTGATCACCTTATCGCGGCTATTGACGGCAGCGGTTAAGGTGCTGTTTTGCTGTTGCGCGTCCGCCAGGGATTTACCCAGGGAAACCAACTGCCATTTCAGCCAGCCGACGATGACCAGCAGCGTTAACGCCGATAACAACGCCGTGCGGTTGCTCATTGCGCCCCCTGTAAACACAACGTCTGTTCCGCTGCCCGGCGGCGCTCCAACCCTTTCGACTTCACCCCGTTGACGTATACCCAGCGCGGCAACTGCTGGCAGGCACTGTGCCAATCCTGCCGACGGATAAACCCGGCCAGGGTCGAGCCACAGGCCGCCGTGGTACCCACGTTAAAGGCAAAGGCCACCACCGCGTCATACACCGGTGGCGGTATGTTCACCGGCATACAGCGCCCGATGGCCCGTTCGGTGCGGGAAACATCCGCCACCAGGTTGACGGCGGCTTGCCGTTCGCTGATAACCTTACCCGGCACCACGCCTGCAGTGTGGCCGATGCCGGATGTCCACACCCCGGCACTGCACTGGTAGGGGGAAAGCTGGCAGCCTTCAAAATCAGCAATCAAGCGCAGCCCAGCATGTGAGGTTTGCAGGGTACTGAATTGCGGTAACAACATCGCCAGGGCCAGCACGGCAGCGGCGGTGCAACGTTTAACGATTGAGCTCATCCGCTACCCTCCGAGAAAGTCCGAGCCGGTTTAGCAACCGGTAGGTTTTGCGGCGGTAGTACCAGTTGACCAGGAAGGTGCCAACACCTACCGCCGCCCCAACCATAAAGGCAATGTCCTGCGGGGAATACTTGCCCACCCAGGCGAGAAACACCGCCATGACATAAGCGAAAAACGAGGTAATACGCTCCATAGGTTCAGTCCCATAAATTAACGGTTTCACGCTGCGGCGAGACAGTCACATCCGGCAGCGTCACCGGCTGGCCGTGGGGCAGGATGGCCCCGGCATCGGCCAATCCGGCATTGAGTGAATACACCTGCTCGACCACGCCCTGGGTACGGCCAAAGTAACGCCAACACAGGGCATCGACCGTGTCACCTTCTTGCGCGATAACCTGCATCACAGCAACCCGATGATGCAGTGACTGCGCTCGGCCACGTTGCTGATGGCGTTGCGGGCGGTGCGCCACAGTTCATCAATGGAAGACTCGATCACCTCCGCTTTACGGCTACCGGTGGCGGTAGTATCCAGGCTGCGGTATTGCTCCGACAGCAACGCGGTGGTCATGGCGCTGACCGCGTTCTGGTACTCACTCACCCGCACGCTTTCACCGTCGAGCAATTCTGCGGGCACATCCGCCAGCCGGTGATAGCCATCCGCCATCTGGTCACGGCGGAAAATAAACAGTTCGGCATTCACTTCGGCGATGGCGGATTTAATTGCCCGGCGCAGACGCGGTGCGGTAATGGTGCCTTCAATGCGCATCACATCACGTACCTCCAGCGGGTCGACGTCCGGCCAGAAAAAGCTGTTTTTCACGATCGGTTCATCCTCCGCCGGGGGACGCATTGCGGGCGCATCCGGGCGGGGCTTTTGGATAACGACGGTACTCATATGACCTCGAAAATAGGGGGCGGTGGACGAGGGCTTTGATACGGATAACCCGATCGCCGCTCTCGTGCCGCCCGGCGCGGGGCGCGTTCTGTCAGCGGCTGGCGGCGTTGCGAATGGCACGCTCCAGCCGTTCAATGTCCTTTTTGACGCCGCAACCGTTATGCAACTGCAACGCCCGTTTAAGGTGGTTTAACGCCAGTTCAGCCCGGCCCGCTTCGCGCAGTACATAGCCAGTGATTTTGTGCAGCTTGGCGCGTACCTGGTCGGGCATGTCTTCGGCGTCGGTGAGCTCCATGGTTTGCATCAGGTGATCGATGTTGACCGCCTGCCCGGCCTCATGGGCGCGGGTGGCTGACTCGGCGACGTCTTCGGCAATCAGGTACGGCGTGGAGCGGTTGAAGCCATTGGGCGGCACCAGTTTGTAGCGCAACGCATAACGGGCAATCGCCAGCGCGCCGGGGATGTCCCCCGCATCCAGACGCCAGATCATCACCGTCATCAGAATGACGTCCTGCGCGCCACGCCCTTCCGCCAATACACCGGCCACCCACGGGGCATACTCCGGCAGCAACTGGCGCTTAAGGTCGGCTTTGCGTTCCTGGGAGCGCACCTGCTTGAGCCTGCGCTTATCCTCGTAGAGCTTGATCAACATCAGCTCATAACCGTTAGCATGGCGTAGCGGATCGCTGCTCTGTTGTGCGGCTTCAGCAGCAGACTGACGGATAAGGTGGCGGCGCGCTGGACTGATCATGGCTTACTCTCCGCTTTTTTCTGGGGTGTCTTCCGGCGGGGTGGGCGCTTTTGGTGTGAAGTCACCCAACTCAATGTTTTCCACCACGCAGCCGCAGGCGTAATCCTCCACCACATAATCCTCGTTGATGGATTCGTAGTTCTCGATGCGGTCACGCTTCGGCACTTCTTCGATATGGCGGCGGTGGGTACCTTCCTGCCAGTAGATAGACAGGTTATCCAGACGGGTGATCATCAGGGCATTGGCCGGGAAGTACGGCACACGCACCGCTGGCAGGTTGCCGATGCGTTTCTGACTGATGATCATGTCAGCCGCCATGGCCTCGCTATTGGGCTGTACCTGATTGACCAACGGGAAGTATTTATCCGCCAGCAGTTTGCGACCGCAGATCACCACCAGTTCCGGGTCTTCCTGATACCATTCGGCAAGCAGCTCCGAATGGACATCCATCACCAGCGCATCGAGGTTGGCATAATCGCCACCGGCACCGACGCGGACCTTTTCAGAAATGATATTGCCCGCTTTATCAACCACCCTGCTCATCACGCGGGTCGCGGCTTCATCACGGTATTTTTGCAGCCAGCCGACGGCGATATCCTGCAACATCGGATTTTTAAGGCGATTGGAGGTCTTGGCGCGATGAGTGCCGTTAAAACCGATGGTGATACGATCCAGTGCCTGGCGCTTGACGATGGCATCACGTAGACGGGTTTGGAAATCCTGGTAACGCGCCCACAGGTCGAGCGTGTTATAGCGGATGTGGAAATCGTAGTTCACCTGTTGGCAGAAATAGCCGTCTTTATCCAGGGAGGCAAAATCGGCGGTTTCACGTTCGTCACCGCCGCTGGTATCGGTGGTGCTGGCAATGGTGCCATTAACGCCCAGGCCCACCTTTTCTGCCTTCATCTCAGCGACCGGCACAATGTTAATGCTGCTCAGGAACGCCGAGGACTCTTGTACACGGGTCATGATGGTTTGCGTAACGGACGGTTCAACGCTGAATTTCTTGTTCAGGTCACCGGTATCGACGCCGTTCAGCTCGGCGATACGGCTTAGAAACTTGTTAAATTGAAAGCGGGTTTTCTGACGCATGGTTTTATCCTGTTGGTTATCTTGTTCGGTGCGGTTTAGCAGTCTGTCAGCACGTCGTTTTGACCACTGCCACCCGTTGCCGCCGGGCGCTGACTGAAACTCTCGGTAGTAGAAAGCTGCTGTTTGAGGGCGGTAAATGCCGTTGCGCCGGTGTTCACTTGTTGCTTGAGATCGGCAACCTGTTGGGTCAACGTGGTTTCAAGCTGGCTAAAGCGCTGCTCGGTGCCCTGTACCTGCTCGGCGACAGTCATCACCGCACCTTCTATTTCGCTAAAGCGCGCATCATCAGTCACCTGCTTGCGGCTAAACATGGCCTTCACACGGGCGGCAAAGGTCTGCTCCGGATCGGCGACCTCTTCAAACTCAATCAGCGCTTCAATGGCGGCAGTGAAAACATTGGCCGGATCAGCCTTGCGGGCGGCCAGTGGGTTATGTTGGGCGGTGCGGCTGAAGGCCAGCATTTCAGTGCCCAGGCTGGCCGGGTCGTCGGTCACCGCCAGCCCGATCAGGTAGCTGCTGCCGGTCTTGGCAAAGTTGCGGCCGATTTCCATTGAGGTGTAAACCTTCTGGCTCTTGCCAATCATCGCCACCAGTTCGGCGGTCGGTGACAACTTGGCATATAGCGCCCATTTGCCGTGCAAACGCGATTCGTCCGGATCGTCAATCTGTTCGGCCTTCAGCTCGATCACGTCGCCATAACGGCGGAAATCACTGTCCGGCAAAATCCCCTTGATGTGCTCCAGGTTGATGCGGGCTCCGTACACCTTCGGGTTATAGCTGCTGCCCATCTGCTGAATATCGTTGGCGTCAATTTCGCGACCGTCGCAGGTGTCACCCTCCATGCCGATGCGAAACCACTTTGAAACTTTCTTTGCCATGTGAACAGCTCTCCGATTGTTAAGTTCGGGGCCAGTGTGCGGATAACAGCGAGTAGGCTCAACGCGTTGCAGTTGGAAGATCGCAGACACAACAGTGACTTAAGGCGGGTTGCGGCGGGCTTACGTAGCCTTGGCGGCATGAATACAACACCGACGACAACTATCATCAGCGATCCACGCCGCCAAGCGGCCTTGCTTTACTGGCAGGGCTTCTCCGTGCGCCAGATTGCCGAAACGCTACACGCCAAGGCACCCACCGTGCAGAGCTGGAAGCTGCGCGACAAGTGGGATGCTATCGCGCCCATTTCCCGCGTTGAGCAAAGCATGGAAGCGCGGTTGATACAGCTCATCATGAAGACCCACAAGGAGGGGATCGACTTTAAAGAGATTGACCTGTTGGGCCGCCAGATTGAACGGCTGGCACGAGTAAACCGTTACGCCCAAAGCGGCAATGAGGCAGATTTAAACCCTAACGTCGCCAACCGTAACAAGGGGGAACGCAAACCCGTAGAACGTAACCTGTTCAGCGAGTCGGCCATTGAGAAACTCAGCAGCATCTTTATGGAGACCACCTTCGATTATCAAATGGGATGGTATCGCGCCGGGCTGCAACACCGTATCCGTAACATCCTCAAGTCACGCCAAATCGGGGCGACCTTCTTCTTTGCCCGTGAGGCGCTGTTGGATGCGCTGACCACCGGGCGCAATCAAATCTTTCTCTCTGCCAGTAAGGCCCAGGCGCATGTCTTCCGCAATTACATCATTGATTTTGCGCGCCTGGTCGAGGTTGACCTGAAAGGCGATCCGATGGTGTTACCGAACGGCGCACGGCTGATGTTCCTCGGCACCAACGTGCGTACCGCGCAGAGTTACACCGGTAACCTGTACCTGGATGAATACTTTTGGATCCCCAAGTTCCAGGAACTGCGCAAGGTCGCCAGCGGTATGTCACTGCACAAGAAATGGCGCACCACCTACTTTTCTACGCCGTCCAGTCTGGCGCACTCCGCTTATCCGTTCTGGTCGGGGGAACTGTTCAACAAAGGCCGCCGTAGCAAGAACGATCACATTCAGCTCGACCTTAGCCACAGCCACCTATCGAAAGGTGTGCTGTGTGAGGATGGGCAGTGGCGGCAGATAGTCACAGTCGAAGATGCACTGACCGGCGGGTGTAACCTGTTCGACCTCAATCAACTCACGCTCGAATACAGCCCGTCCGAGTATCAGAACCTGTTGATGTGCGAGTTCGTGGACGATAGCGCCTCGGTGTTTCCGTTCGTCGAGTTGCAGAGCTGCATGGTGGATACGCTGGAAGAGTGGGAAGACGTCAACCCGTATGCGGTGCGGCCCTTTGGTTATCGCCCGGTGTGGATTGGTTATGACCCGTCAGAAGCCAATGGCGGCGACAGTGCCGGGTGTGCGGTCATCGCCCCGCCAATGGTGGCTGGGGGCAAGTTCCGCGTATTGGAGCGCCACCAGTGGCAAGGCATGAACTT
>NZ_JAELTL010000087.1:0-13337 GCF_016428815.1 Serratia sp. ASV30
GCTTAACGCGGGTTGGCTGATCGCCAGACGGCTGGCGGTATCGGTGAAATGTCGTAGCTGCGCCAGGGTCACAAAGTACTGAATTTGCTTGAGGGATAGCGCGGGTAACCGTCGCCATGGCTCGGACATAGCCTAACCTGCCAGGAAAAGAGGTAAACGTTTGCCACAGCATAAACGTTTCTTATCGCACAATAAATTAAATCATCTGTGCAAAGCTTACGCTCCCACCTACAGTAACCCCTTACTCTTATTCCGGGGATTATCATGACCACCTTTTCTGTCAGTAACAGTGAACGCCAACGTGCCGTACAGGCCGCGCTGGGCAATACGCCGTTTGATCTCTTGCTGACCAATGCCAACCTGATCGACATGGTCACGGGCGAAATCCGCCTGGTTGATATTGGCATTGTCGGCCCGCTGATCGCCAGCGTTCGCCCTTGTGGCGCCTTGCCAACGGCACATCGGACACAAGACCTGGCGGGAGCCTACCTCAGCCCAGGTCTGATCGATACCCATGTGCACGTTGAGAGCTCCCATCTGCTGCCAGAACGCTATGCCGAGATCGTCGTCGCACAGGGCACCACCACCATTTTCTGGGATCCTCATGAACTAGCGAACGTGCTTGGCGTTGCGGGAGTGCGCTACGCGGTAGATGCCAGCCGCAATCTGCCTCTAAGGGTGATCTGCGCTGCACCTTCCAGCGTGCCTTCGACCCCTGGGCTGGAAATGTCCGGTGCCGACTTTGGCGGTAATGAGATGGATACCATGCTAGCCTGGCCCGAAGTTGGCGGCGTGGCGGAAGTGATGGATATGCACGGCGTGCTGCACGGCAGCGAACGGATGCAGGAGATCCTCAACGCCGGGCTTAACAGCGGAAAATTGATTGAAGGTCATGCGCGCGGTTTGAGCGGCCCGCAGCTGCAAGCCTATCTTGCTGCAGGCGTAACCTCCGATCATGAGCTGACCTCTGCTGCCGATGCTCTGGAGAAACTACGCTCTGGGCTGACGCTGGAGATCCGGGGCTCTCATCCTTATCTGTTGCCTGAAATTGTTGCGGCATTAAAATCTCTGCCGCACTTCTCCTCCCAAATCACCCTCTGCACTGATGATGTGCCACCCGATATGCTGCTGGAGAAAGGCGGCGTTATCGCCCTGCTCAATCTGCTGATTGAACATGGATTACCGGCCACCGATGCACTACGGATGGCTACGCTCAATGCCGCCATACGCTTGCAACGTAACGATCTGGGCCTGATTGCCGCAGGAAGGATCGCCGATCTGGTCGTCTTTGATTCCCTGGAACACCTCCAGGCCCGGAGGGTTTACGTTGCTGGCCAGTGTCTGGCAGAGCAGGGAAAAATGCTGACTCCAGTACAAGCCACGCCAGGCGTATCCGCACCACGTGACACACTCCATCTTTCACCATTGGCCGCAGATGATTTCATCATGCGGGTTGCGGCCATCAGTCACGGCCAGGCCACGTTGCGCCATATCAAAGGGGCACGTTTCACCCAATGGAATGAAACTACGGTAGAAGTGCGCGACGGCAAGGTACAGCTCCCGCCGGGGTTCAGTCTGATTTGGGTACAGCATCGCCACGCCCGGCACCCAGCCAAGCCTCAGTTGGCATTGCTGGAAGGTTGGGGGGAACTACGGGGGGCAATTGCCACCAGCTACTCTCATGATTCGCATAACCTGGTGGTGCTGGGCCGCGATCCTCATGACATGGCGCTGGCCGCCAACGCGCTAATTGCCACCGGCGGCGGCATGGCTCTTAGCCAGAACGGTGAGATATTGGCGCAGGTGGACATGCCGATCGCCGGAATGCTTTCCGATCTCCCCGCCGCACAGCTGGCAGAGCAGTTTAAAAACCTGCGCGATCTGAGTGCCAAAGTTGCAGACTGGGACCCCCCCTACCGGGTGTTCAAGGCGATTGAGGGCACCTGCCTGGCATGCAATGCCGGGCCGCACCTGACGGATTTGGGCCTGACCGACGGCACAACGCGCCAGATCGTTGATCCGCTGGTTGCCTGCTGGGAAACCCAGGCATAAACATCATATAGGCAAGGCATCGGCGGCTTGTCGGTGCTTTTTTAGGAGGTGGGGAGTTAGAAATTGGTGGGGACCCTGCCAGCTACATCCCGGCACACACGTCACTCGCTACGGCTGCTTCCTTCCGGATCTGACCGAGTTCACCAGTTAGTGTTGCGGGAGAACCAACAGGGCCCCCATTGACGGCTTCTTGAATTGCGAAGCGGTGGGCATTATCGGTGATGGCCAAGCAAATAGCAAGCCAACCGGGAGCAACCGCTGTTTTCTTACCCATCTCGCCCGTCGCACCTGAGTTTAGATTGGTGACCGAGTAGCAATGTTGCTAAATTGTCAGGAGCAAATATTCGCCGCTCAACTCATCACGCAGGAAGAGAGTCATGCAACCAGAAGATGCTACCTTCAGCCAACGCGTATTCCATATCGTGGCCGCCATTCCTCCTGGCAAGGTCACTACCTACGGCGAAGTTGCGCGGCTGGCAGGCTCACCCCGTGCGGCACGTCAGGTTGGCGGCGTATTACGGCGTTTACCAGAGGGCAGCACCCTGCCCTGGCACCGGGTCATTAATCGGCACGGGCAGATCTCACAGCAGGGTGAAGATTTTCAGCGCCAACGACAGGCGTTACTGGCAGAAGGGATTATTTTTGGCCCGCAAAGCACGGTTGATTTTGAACGGTATGGTTGGCACTGGTAAAAAAACAGCCCTTGGCCAAAGGCACAAAGGCTGTCAGATGAAGGCATTGCTGCTTACGGAGCTGGGGTAGGTGCAACCTGAACCGGAACGTTTTGTACCGGTACCAACAGCAGATCGGCCTGAGTCCCGTTACGGTTGATCACTTCCTGAATGGTGTCGGTGATAAACATTAACTGGCCATTCACCGTAATCGCCGCGCTCAGGATGATACGCGCATTAGGCTGAATGTCCGCTGGATTGTACGGTAGCGTAAAGCGGAACGGGCTCTGCAAACCTTCAGTACGCATCGCCTGCTGTGAAATCACTCGTGAAGGGGCATCAGCAAGTGATGCATCGGACAGGGTCACTGTCAGTACCGCATCCGGTGGCAGCGCGATACGCTGGCGAATATTAACTGAGCCCTGCACCACCGGGCCTTGGATCTGCGTTTGCGAAGCCGCAGCGTTAGCCGTCTGCGTTGGCACATCCGCATTCTTGTGGGCACAGCCTGCCAGTGTGATCGTCAATGCGGCTGCTCCCCCTACCATTTGCCAGAGTTTCATGGGTCGGTCTCCTTTATTATTAGTCACATGTTGGTGGCTTAAACCACTACACTGATTAAACCTAGCACAAAATACTAACAACTGCCTATCGGACTAGGCCTAAATAGCCCTAAGGCCTCATGACGCAGCCCCTGACTGCGGTAGCTTCCCCCGCAGAAATAACGCAATATATTGACGTCCTGCCATCATATTCAGCACACTGCGCAACATGATGACTAAAAGGATCGCCACTTTATGAGCCAGGCACTGCACAACCTCCTCGAACTGCTGGATTTGGAAAAAATTGAAGAAGGTTTATTTCGTGGCCAAAGCGAAGATCTGGGGTTACGCCAGGTCTTTGGCGGTCAGGTGGTTGGCCAGGCGCTGTATGCCGCCAAGCAAACCGTTCCCGCGGAGCGTATCGTTCACTCCTTCCACAGCTATTTCCTGCGCCCTGGGGATAGCAGCAAACCGATAGTTTATGACGTAGAAACCCTGCGTGACGGCAATAGCTTCAGCGCGCGCCGCGTTAGCGCCATTCAAAATGGCAAACCCATTTTCTATATGACGGCCTCCTTCCAAAGCCCCGAGCAAGGTTTTGAACACCAAAACACCATGCCGGATGTCCCACCGCCGGAAGGATTGATGTCGGAGTCAGAAATAGCACAAAAGCTGTCGCATATGCTGCCTGAAAAAGTGCGCGACAAATTTATTGGCCCGAAGCCGATCGAAATGCGCCCGGTGAAATTCCACAACCCGTTGAAGGGCAGCGTGGAAGAGCCGTATCGCCACGTCTGGTTCCGTGCCAACGGCACCATGCCGGACGACCTGCGGATCCATCAGTATCTGCTTGGCTACGCCTCCGACTTCCACTTCCTGCTGACGGCGCTACAGCCACATGGTGTCGGTTTCCTAGAACCAGGCATGCAGGTGGCGACCATTGACCATTCCATGTGGTTCCACCGCCCGTTCCGCATGGACGACTGGCTACTGTATGCGGTAGAAAGCACCTCAGCCTCAGGTGCCCGTGGCTTTGTACGCGGCCAGTTCTACACCCGCGACGGTGTGCTGGTGGCGACGACGGTGCAAGAAGGCGTTATCCGCAAGCGCGATGTTTAAATGAAAAAGGGGCGATGTTTCCATCGCCCCTCAGAGTTTAATTCAACATATTTTACTGGTTATAAGCATTCTCGCCGTGGCTGTTCACATCCAGGCCTTCGCGTTCCTGCTCTTCCGGTACGCGCAGCCCCACCACGGCCCCGGCTACCTTGAAGGCGATAAACGCGGCCACGCTCGACCACACCAGCGTCACAATAACGCTCAGCAACTGGACCCACACCTGATGCCCCATGGTAACGCCAGCGGCGTAGCCCGTTCCGCCCAGTGATGAGGCGGTGAAGACGCCGGTCAACAGACAGCCAACGATACCGCACACCCCGTGCACACCAAACACATCGCAGGTGTCGTCCACTTTCAGCCATTTCTTCAGCGTTACCACACCCCACAAGCCAGCGACACCGCCTATCAGGCCAATAATCAGCGCACCACCTACCCCCACGGTACCCGCCGCTGGCGTAATCGCAACCAGACCCGCGATACAGCCCGAGCAGGCTCCCAGCAGAGAAGGTTTACCGCGTACGACCCACTCGGCGAAGGTCCAGGAGAGGATTGCACCGGCAGTGGCTATCACCGTGTTGAGGAACGCCAGCGCCGCAATACCGTTGGCCGCACTGGCCGAACCGGCGTTGAAGCCAAACCAACCGATATACAGGATCGAGGCACCGGTAAACACCATCGGCAGGTTGTGTGGCTTGAAGGCCTCTTTACCATAACCAGCACGTTTACCCAACAGGTAGGCCCCTACCAGACCAGCACTGGCGGCGTTGATATGCACCACGGTACCGCCCGCAAAGTCCAATGCGCCGTCGGTTGCCAGGAAACCGCCGCCCCAAACCATATGCGCAATCGGCAGGTAGGAAATCGTGAACCAGATGGCGGCAAAAATAACCACCGCAGAGAAGCGGATGCGTTCAGCAAAGCCACCCACCACCAACGCCACGGTAATACAGGCGAAAGAGCACTGGAACGCCACGTGGATCATCTGGCTAAAGGTGCCGGTCAGGCTATCGATCCCGATCCCTTTAAGCATCACGGTCTGGAAGCCACCGAAGAAGGCATTACCTTCGCTGAACGCCAGGCTGTAACCGTAAATAACCCACAGCACGCACACCAGGGCAAAGGTAACTGTCACCTGAGTCAACATGGAGAGGACGTTCTTCGAGCGCAGCAGGCCGCCGTAGAACAGCGCCACGCCCGGTAAGGTCATAAACAGCACCAGCGCGGTGCAAATCATCATAAAGGCGTTGTCCGCCTTGTCTGCCACCGCCGGAGCGGCCAGAGCCAAAGAAGGAACCAGGGTTACCAAACTCAGGCCCAACGTGGATAACAGTCTTTTCATTATCAATCCATCCCCATTCAGTTGACTGAGCCTGCGATCACAGAGCCGCTTCGTCGGTTTCGCCGGTACGAATTCGAATCACACGTTGCAATTCGGCAACGAAAATTTTGCCGTCACCGATCTTGCCGGTGTAGGCCGCCTTGCTAATCACATCAACCACTTCATCCAGCTGGTCATCGGCAATAGCGATATCAATTTTGACCTTAGGTAAGAAATTGACGCTGTACTCTGCCCCGCGATAGAGCTCGGCATGACCCTTCTGGCGGCCAAAGCCTTTGACTTCGGTTACGGTCAGCCCCTGAATACCTACAGAGGATAAGGCTTCACGCACGTCCTCTAACTTGAATGGTTTGATCACCACGGTAACCAGCTTCATATTGCCTCTCCACGATTAAGCCCAAAAACTTACCCCCGGTACGAGTCATATAAAGCAAAGGCTGTGCCACAAATTATTTTGCATTTAAATTCAATTGCTTATGTTATTTTACCCATGATCAGAGTCTAACTCTGGACGAAAGCAGAGATCGCCACCTGGAGATCGCGCACCTTTTTGGTGCATTACGCGTTGGGAAAGTGCAGTAGGAGGGAGTTGAAAAGTGCTATTGCCTGTTGGTGGTGCGGGCTCCTGGAGCGGAGCCCTTGCTTGAAGTTATGCGGGCTGAGTTTCGTCGCGAGCCGTGGCAGCCAACTCTTCGCCCACCAGTTGTAGCTGATACATCTGGTAGTAGCGGCCCTGCTGTGCCAACAGCTGCTGATGGTTGCCCTGCTCTACGGCATGACCGCGATGCAGTACCAGAATAGAGTCGGCATCCACAATGGTTGAAAGGCGATGGGCGATCACCACCAGCGTCGTCTGCTCGCGGATCAACCGTAAGGCACGCTGGATCGCCTGCTCGGTGCCAGAGTCGATGTTTGCGGTCGCTTCATCCAGGATCAGGATCTGCGGTGCCTGGACCAGCACGCGCGCCAAGGCCAACAACTGCTTCTGTCCTACGGACAGGTTATTCCCCTGCTCCCCCAGGCGTGTATGGATGCCCTGTGGGAAGCTACGTACCAGTTCCCCCAGTTGCACCGTTTCCAGCGCCTGCCAGACCGCTTCTTCACCGATAGAGCGACCAAGCGTGACGTTCGCCAGCACCGATTCCGCCATCACCACCGGATCTTGCTGCACCATAGCAATGCCTTGGCGCAGGGTACGATGTGAAAGACTGGACAACGGACGACCATCCAGACAAATTTCCCCTTCGCTCAGCGGGTAATAGCCCATCAACAGGTTAGCCAGGGTGCTCTTTCCGCTGCCGGTATGGCCCACCAGGGCAACAAAACCCCGTGACGGAACCTGCAACGAGATGTGCTGCAGCACTTTTTTGTCGCTGCGGTAGGCAAAGCTCAGGTCGCTGACATCGATACGGCCGCTCGCCAGCAGACGATCGTCACTGCCATAGCTCTGCTGGCTGCGATCCATCAGTTCGAAAATACGCTCACCTGCCACTACAGCCTGCTGCAATATCGATTGCTGGGCAGTCAGCTCAATCAACGGTTCGTTCAATCGGCCAAGATAGTTGATGAAGGCATACAGCACCCCCACACCAATCGCGCCTTCGCCGCTGAAGCCAAACAGCATCAACAGGCCGCATAGTACCAGGGCAGAGAACAGGCTAAGCAACGGCCGCAACAGGAAACCATCCAGCCGCAGCGTCTGCATCCGGGCGGTATAATGCGAACGGCTGGCCGCGCTCATGCGCTCACCAAAGCGGATCTGTTGGCGGAACTGCTGGATCACCCCCATGCCGCTGATCACTTCGTTGAAGCCGTCGTTGATATCCGCCAGGTAGCTACGCATCCGCCGCACGATCGGCGTGCTGTAGTATTGATAGATCCCCATCACCACCAGCACCGCCGGAAAGATGCAGATCGCCACCAGCGCCATACGCCAGTCCAGGCTGAACATCGCTACCAGCATCGCCCCGATCAGTGCCGCACTTTTCAGTACCGTGGACACCACCATCACATAGAGATCTTTGATCACTTCGGTATCGTTGGTCACCCGCGAGATCAATTGCCCGACAGGCTGGGTATCAAAGGCGCTCAGCGGTTGGCGCAGGGCCGCGTCCATCACGTCGGTGCGCAACCGCTGTACCACCCCGACCGCCACCCGATTAAACAGAATGGCCTGGAAATAGTGCAACGCCGCAGCGAGCAGTTCCAGCAGGATATAAGCCACAGCCAGGGAGCTGACAATCACCAGCGGCAACTGCCCTTTGGCTACGTAGTTATCAATAAAGTAGCCGATCAGAATTGGCCCGGCGACTTCCGCCGCCGCCGCTACCCACAACATCAATACCGCCAATCCCAAGGGTTGACGATATGGCGAACCATAGGCCAGCAAACGTTTCAGCGTTGGCCACATGTTTTGTATTTTACTCATCGGCCAAAGCCTCCTCGGTGCTATCAGGAGCCTCATCCAACGCCGCTTCCAGTTGCTGATAACGATACATGTCGCGATACCAACCAGGCTCGGTAGCCAATTGCCCATGCTGACCGCGCTGTACCACCGAGCCGTGTTGCATCACCAGGATTTCGCTGGCTTCCGTCAAGGCCGAAAGGCGGTGTGCACTGATGATCACCGTGCGGTTTTGCCCCCAACTGCGCAGGTTATGCAGGATCTGGTGTTCGGTGCGCCCATCCACCGCCGAGAGAGCATCGTCGAGGATCAGAATTTCCGCTTCCAGCAGTAGCGCCCGCGCGATGGAAATACGCTGTTTCTGGCCACCAGAAAGCATCACGCCGCGTTCACCCACCTCGGTCTCGTAACCTTGAGGCAAACGCAAAATATCTTCATGTACGCTGGCCAGGCGCGCTGCCTGTTCAATCTGTTCCTGAGTGGCCGCCGGGTTGCCCAAGGCAATATTATTGGCCACGCTATCGGAGAACAGGAACGGCGTCTGGCTAACGACCGACAAGCGTGAACGCCACTCATCGAGCTTGATCTGGGTAAGTGGCAAGCCGTGATAGCTGATATGGCCGTCATCAATATCGAATTGGCGCTGGATCAACGAAAGCAGCGTCGACTTGCCCGAGCCGGTAGGCCCACACAACCCCAACATTTGCCCCGGTTGCAGCTGTAGCGCCACGTCATGCAGCGCTGGTTTGTTGGTTTGCGGATAATGGAAGGCGTTGATTTCGACACTCAGGTTGCCGCGCCCGGCGGGCAAATCGAGCTCACCATCCTTCACGGCCGGCGCCTCTTCCAGCAGGCTGCGGATACGGCTATAGGCGGCACTGCCGCGCTCGACGATGTTGAACATCCAGGCCAGTGCCAGCATCGGCCAAATCATCAGGCCAAGGTACATGACAAAACTGGTCAGTTGGCCCAGCGTGAGAGAACCGTTAACCACCATCCAGCTACCGCCGCCGATCGCCAGCAGGTTGGCCGCACCGATAGCGATGTAAATCGTCGGATCAAAGCGCGCATCAACTCGCGCCACGTGCATATTCTTCGCGCCGGTTTGCGCTGCCACTTCGGCAAACTGGTTGGACTGATGATCCTCCAGGCCAAAAGCCTTGATCATACGAATGCTGGTCATGCTCTCCTGTGCCTGATCGTTAAGGCTGGAAAACGCGGCCTGCGCCGACTTGAAACGTTGGTGCAGTTGATCGCCATAGTATTTGATGACGATCGCCATGATCGGCATCGGGATCAGGGAAAGCAGGGTCAATTGCCAGCTGATCTGGGTGCTCATCACGATCAGCACCGCCAGCCCCATGACCAGAGAGTCCACCAGCGTCAGCACGCCTTCACCGGCGGCAAACACCACGCGGTCGACGTCATTGGTCGCTCTGGCCATCAAATCGCCGGTACGGTGGCGCAGATAGAAGGCCGGGTTCTGACGGCTGAGTTGGCGATAGAAGTTTTCCCGCAGTTCGACGGCCAGCTGGTAGGAAGCCCCAAACAACAGCACTCGCCACACGTAGCGCAACAGATAAACCACAATGGCGGTACCAATCATCAACCCCAGCCAGGCCATCAGTACCTTGTTGGACATCTGATCCTTGGTGACGCCATCAACAATGATACCAACCAGCTTAGGCGGCAGTAGTTGCAATATGGCAATGGCAATCAGTAGCACCACGGCCCCGAGGTAGCGGCGCCACTCGCGGCGGAAATACCAGCCGATTTGAGCAAAGAGTCTCACGCAGTTTTATTCCAGACAATATCCGACAAATTACCGGCTGCAGCCCTGCAACCTTAACATTCAACAGTAGAGTGACGATTTCACTCTGGCACGGGTAGCGCCGTGGTGTATTTGATTTTTTCCATCGCGAAGCTGGAAGTGACATCAATCAGCCCCGGCACGCCGGTCACCAGGCGTTTATAGAAATTGTCATAGCTTTTCATGTCCGCCACCTCGACCTGCATCAGGTAATCATACTCCCCCGCCATACGGTAAAACGCCAATACTTCCGGCATCTGCGCGGTGAGATCGACAAATTTCTGATACCACTCGCTGCTGTGCTGCTGGGTTTTTATCAGCACAAACGCCGTCAGGCCAAGCCCGAGCTTTTCATTATCCAGCAGCGCGACGCGTGCGCGAATATAACCTTCATCTTCCAGCCTTTTTAGCCGTTTCCAGCAGGGCGTTGAGGTCAGATTCACCGCTTCGGCCAGCACTTGCAGCGATTGCGTACAGTCCTGTTGCAGCATGCACAGCAGTTTTCGGTCAGTTTTATCCAACATAAGGTAATTTCATAGAAAATATTTCTCCCATTAGGCGATTAAACAGGAAAAATGGCAATCCTTTTTTCTCGCTGAACCGCTATGCTACTGCATAAATTAAGACCCTATTTTGAGGCCAGATCATGACAAACGCTTGGGTAAAATATGCTATTGGTGAAATAGAAGCGGATTTCCAACGCTCCGCCGATACGCACTTGATCCGCTTGAACCTGCCGGAATTTCCCGGCATCTATCTTTACCTGAAAGATGAAAGCACCCACCCCACCGGCAGTCTGAAACACCGCCTGGCGCGTTCGCTGTTCCTTTATGGGCTCTGTAACGGTTGGATCAACCAGAACACGCCGATTATTGAAGCCTCTTCGGGCAGCACGGCGGTATCGGAAGCCTATTTTGCCCGCCTGCTCGGCCTGCCGTTTATCGCGGTGATGCCTTCCTGCACGGCTAAACGTAAGGTGGAGCAAATCGCCTTTTACGGTGGCCGCAGCCATTTTGTCGATCATGCCGCCCAGATTTATGCGGTGTCAGAGGAGTTGGCCAAAGAGCTGAACGGCCATTATATGGATCAGTTCACCTTTGCCGAACGCGCCACCGACTGGCGTGGTAACAACAACATCGCCGACAGCATTTTCCGCCAGATGGAGCGCGAACCACACCCGGTTCCGAAACACATCGTGATGAGTGCCGGTACTGGTGGCACCTCGGCGACGCTGGGGCGCTATATTCGCTATCAAGGTCATGATACGCAGCTCACCGTGGTCGATCCGGAAAACTCGGTGTTCTACGACTGCTTCCATCATGGCGATCGCACCATCATCGGCAGCTGTGGCAGCCGCATCGAAGGGATTGGCCGCCCACGCGCCGAACCGTCGTTTATCCCTTCGGTGATCGACAACATGTTGCGCGTGCCAGATGCCGCCAGTATCGCCACCATTTATTGGCTGGAAAATATTCTTGGCCGTAAGGTAGGCGCCTCTACCGGGACCAACGTATGGGGAGCACTGCAACTGGCCAAGCAGATGCGGGATAAAGGCGAGCAAGGTGCCATCGTCACCCTGCTATGCGACAGCGGCGAGCGCTATCTGGATACCTATTACAATAGTGACTGGGTCAGCAACCATATCGGCGATTTGACACCATATAGCGCTCAGTTGGCTAACTTGTCAGGTAAATAACTTATTAGGTTGCCAACTCATTAAGGCGAAGTTCAGGGGATAAAAAAAGCCGGGTAGTCATACCCGGCCGGCTGTAATGCTAATACCTCAGAATTCGGGGGAATAGGTGAGGTGTGGTGAACGCAGCCAATGTTGTAAATAGTGAGCCACCGCCTGCTGTTCGCAGTGGCCAATAACCTGTAGTTGGGGCAGTAACGATTTCAACTGTGGCAGGGCATTGCCCATTACCACGCCGTGCCCTACTCCCGCGAGCATTTCCTTATCATTCATCGCATCGCCAAAGGCCATACAATCAGCCAACGTCAGCCCCAGATGGCGGCTCAGCCTATCCAATGCTGCCCCCTTGTTGCAGCCCGTTGGCAGCACTTCGAGGCAATCATAGGCCGAGAAGCACAGATCGGCACGGGTGCCGAAATGCTCACTCAACTGTGCCTGTAGTTTGACCAGTTCTTCATGGGGGGCACAGAAACAGACCTTGCTGTTGCCAAGCGCAGGCAGACGGCGCAAATCGGCGAGTTGGAAATGAAAGCCGCTGAGATGATGTGCAGCCAGCATTTCCGGCACCGCAGTTTCGGTCAACCAACCTTCATCACGAAACACGTGCATGCTGGCAGAGGTACGCCAGTGGGTGTGCAACACCTCTTCGGCAATCTCCGCCGGTAAGTCGGTAGCATGCAGTTGCTGCCCTTGCTGGTCATAGACGCGAGTGCCATTACCGGTGATCAGATAACCTTGTAGACCCAGTTGCGCCATGATCGGCTGAGCATCAAGGTAATGCCGCCCAGTGGCAAAGGTCACCACCATCTCCCTGTCGATAAGCTGCCTTAACGCACTCAGCGTTTCCGGCCCGATACGGTGATCGGGGGTCAGCAGGGTGCCGTCCATATCGAAAGCGGCCAGGCGATACATAGGAACCTCGTAAATGTGAGCACAATGGCAATCACCGCAGTATGGGGTGGTATTTGCGGAAGTAATAGTGAACAATTTGTATAAATGCTTCCTGATTTATCTTTCATCGCTTGCAACATCTAGGATACCGCTATGCGCCTGGTTCATCGCCTCGGCCAGTATCAACGTTTGTACCACCAGCTAGGCAGCACGCCGGTGGCGATCACGATCGGTGAATTAGCTGCGATCTTCTATTGCAGCGAGCGGCATGCACGCACTCTGGTACAGCAGTTGCAGCAACAAGGTTGGCTAAGTTGGCAATCACAGGCTGGGAGGGGGAAACGCGCGCAGCTGCAGTGCCTGAAAACCCCCGATGAACTGCGGACTGCGCATCTCCAACGTTTACTGCAACTGGGCGATCATCAGGGAGCCTTGGAAATGGCGCAGCTGGCGCCACAGCATCTGCAAGAGTTGCTGAGCCCTCACCTCGGCGGCCAATGGCAGGAAGGCAGCCCTACGCTGCGTATCCCTTATTACCGCACGTTGGAAAAGCTCGATCCGTTGACGCTAAGCGGCCGTGCGGAACAGCATCTGGTCGCAACCGTTTATGCCGGTTTGACGCGTTTCAACACCGGTTGCCCCGAGCCGCAGCCCGATCTGGCCCATCACTGGCAGATTAGCGAAGACGGCCTGCGTTGGCAGTTCTTTCTACGCAGTCAACTGCGCTGGCATAACGGCGAGGCCTTGACCGGCCAACAGCTATTGCAAACCCTCAACGCCCTGCAACACCATCCGCGAAGTCAGCCATTATTGAGC
>NZ_JAELTL010000088.1:0-12617 GCF_016428815.1 Serratia sp. ASV30
GACCAAATGTGCCACGGAATAACTCCCACATCTGATCTCAATACCGAGAATGCTAAACAGCGAAGCATGCGGTGCCATAGGCTAGCTTCTGTACCTGACTACAGCGCCATACTGGCTCCCTCTCCCTATGGGAGAGGGTTGGGGTGAGGGGCAATCACCGCACTCAATGTTGCCCAATAAAGCGAAGGGGCTTAAAACGCATCCTGCTGCAAGTAACTCCAGGCATACTGCGCATACAGCTCCGCGCCGGTCGCCATCACGTCTTCATCGATATTGAAGCAGCCGTGATGGTGCGCCCAATCGGTGCCTTTCTCCGGGTTGCCGCAGCCCAACAGGGCAAAGCAGCCAGGGATATTTTCAATAAAGAAGCTGAAGTCCTCACCGCCGGTCGTCGGTTTTTCGGCAAACAGCACCTCGTCGCCGAAGGCCGAACGCACCACCGATTGTGCCAGCAACGCGCTGCGCTCCTCGTTGATCACCGGCAAAGTGCCGTAGGTGTATTCCACCTGTGCGGTCGCGCCATAAATGGCCGCGGTATGCTCGGCGTAACGCTCAATCGCCGCCTTGATACGCTCACGTGCCTCGACGTTAAAGCAGCGCACCGTGCCGTCCAGCACCGCATTTTCAGCAATCACGTTAAACCGGGTGCCGACTTCCATTTTGCCAATGGTCACTACCGCTGACTCTAACGGAGAGGTTTCACGGGAAACGATCGCCTGCACGTTCATCACGAAGGCAGAAGCGACAACCGCAGCATCCACACAGGCCTCTGGCATTGAGCCGTGGCCGCCGCGCCCTTTGAACTTCACCTTCAGCAAATCCGCAGAAGCAAAAGTGGATCCGACATTACAAGATACCTTGCCCGATGGGCTGGTGGTCCAGATATGCATGCCAAACGCGTTATCCACGCCCTCGATTGCCCCCTGCTTCACCATTTCACGCGCGCCTTGAGCAATCTCTTCGGCAGGTTGGAAAATCAGCCGTACGTTGCCACGCAGGCTCTCACGGTTTTCATACAGGGCTTTCGCCGCCGTCAGCAGCATGGCGGTGTGGGCATCGTGCCCACAGGCGTGCATCTTGCCGTCGGTCTGCGATTTATAACTTAATGAGTCGTTGAGTTCCTGCACCGGCAACGCATCCATATCGGCGCGTAAGGCCACAGTCTTGCCTGGCTGCCCACCCGTAATCTCGGCAATCACGCCCGTTGGCGTCGTCAGGCGATAAGGAATACCGATCTCCTCCAGCGCTTGCGCCACCTTCTGAGTGGTGCGCACCTCCTCCCAAGGCAGTTCAGGGTGAGCATGCAGATCGCGACGGAACGCAATCATCGCCTCCACGTGGGCTTTTATGGATTGCGCGATAGCTTGATTAGTCATAACTGCTGGCCTCTGTGATCTCTTTTACTGTCTGAAAAACAACGTCGATACCTTTCTGAATTTGCTCATAGTCGGTCCACTCATCGGGGTGATGGCTCAGGCCGTCCTTGCTGGGCACGAACACCAGCCCCACGTCGGTGATCCCGGCAAAAATCATTGCATCATGCCCGGCTCCGCTGACCATGGTCCGGTGGCTCAGACCCAGCGCTTCGCTGTGTTTTTGTAGCTGGCTGTGGATACCGCTGTGCAGACGCGTTGGCTCTACCAGCAACGGTTGTTCAATCTGGCAGGCAATCCCCGCCCCGGCCTGCTGCTGGATACAGGCTTTGGTCTGCTCGACCACCTGTTGCAGCTTATCCAAGCGCTTGGAACGGATGTCGACGGTGAAAATCACCTTGCTCGGTATCACGTTCGCGCCGTTAGGGAACACCTGTATTTTCCCCGTAGTGGCGACCGTTTCATCACCGGCCTCACGGGCAAAATCGCCAACGCGGGCGATCACCTGGCTGGCGGCCACCAGCGCATCGTGGCGGCGATCCATCGGCGTGGTGCCTGCATGCCCGGCCTTACCGGTGATGGTGACAACCAACTGAGTGATACCGACGATCACGTCTACCAGGCCAACGTCTAACCCTTCCTGTTCCAGCACCGGCCCTTGCTCAATATGCAGCTCGATAAACGCCTTGAGGGTTTGCGTTTCCCGCACCACGCTGGCTACCCGATCGGCATCAAACCCCACCAGGGCCATGCACTGTGCCGCCGATTGCCCCTGGCTATCGCGTAGACGGTGCAACTCTGCAGCATCCACCTTACCTGCAATCGCACAGGAAGCCAGCAGGCCACGGCCAAAGCTGGCCCCTTCCTCTTCCACCAGCGCCACCACTTCTAGCGGGTAACGCGGCAATAATCGATGTTCTTGGAACAGCTTGGCCACTTCCAACCCCATCACCACTCCGGCAGGGCCATCGAAAGCACCACCGTTGGGCACCGAGTCAAAGTGGGAGCCGATCATCACGCTCGGCAATGCCGGGTCCTGCGCCTGACTCTTGCCGAAGATATTGCCGATGGCATCCTCACGTACGCTGAGGCCCGCCGCCTCCATCTGCGCCTTGATATAAGCCCGCGCCTGTTGGCCTTGTGGGCTGTAACTCATACGCGTCGTGCCTTCGCCCGGCGTAGCGGTGAACTCGGCCAGTTGTTCCAGGTGCTGCTGAATACGCAGCTGATTTGCATAGCTCATGACTTATCCTGCGATTGGGGTGATGTAACCGACCATAACGCCCGCCAGCACCACGGAAACCATCGTCACGGAAATAAATCCGCCGACCAGCATCGGTGCCAACATATGGTGCGTCAGGATCTCACGCTCTTTTTCGTCTTTGGTCAGCGCTGTTATCGCTTCGTTAGTGATGATGTAATCCGCCGGGAAGCCATACATCGCCGTCAGGGAGATCGCGAAGGCCATCTCCATGCTGACGCCAAGGAATTTACCCACGATCCACGAGACGATAAACATGCCCACCACCGCCACGGCGATCAGCACCAGCATCGGGAATACCAGCCGCAGCAGCATTTCCGGGGTTGCTCTGTTCAGGGTGTCAAAGATAAACAGCATTAGCCCCATCACCGCAAATCCGAAGCCGTTGGCCTTCTGCAGCGGCTGTTTTTCCAGGAAGCCGATCGTGGCGGCCACTACGCCAAACAGCAAACACAGCACGAACGGGCTGATGGTGACCACCGGGGCCAGCAGGTCCGATACCAGATAAGCCAGATAGCCTACCAGCGCCAGGCGCAGAAACTTGAAGTAGCTGGTGTTGTAATGGGCCGGGATCAGGCCAAACATACGCGGCATTTTTTCTTCCGCGCTGACCGTGGTTGGCATTTTATCGGCTGGCAATTGCGTGGCAGACTCGTGCCATTCGCCATTGCGATATTTTTGCAGCACGCGTTTACCTTCCCGTTGCAGCATGATGGCAGTTAACGGATAACCGGCAAACCCTTGCATTACGTAGATCAGGATAGCGAATACCGAGAGATCGACCAGGCCCGCACTGGCTGCCCCCTTCGACATGATCAACGCCGAAACGATGCCGCCAACCAATGGTGGAATGGTCACGATGGCGGTATTCATATCAAACATCAGCATACAGGCCGCAAACACGGCGGCGATAATGCCAGCGATCCCCGATAGCGAGATCACAATGGTTTTCCATTGCCGCATCAGCTCAGGCACCGAGAGCAGCGTCCCCATGTTGGTGATCAGCAGATACATCAGCATCACCGCTACCGCCGGTGTGATACCGGCCAGGCTGACGATATCCTTCGGGAAAAACGTCCAGTAGCCGAACAGGAACAACACCGCACAGACAAATACAGAAGGGATCCAGGCTTTAGTACGCACGGATACCGCATCTCCCAGGTATAAAATCACCATTACAATCAAAAGCGCTAACATCTGTGACATAGAATATTTCCGTTCTTATATTTTTTAGAAATCCGTTTAGGATAGTTAAATCCACTAAGTTACAATGATAATGTAGTTAACAACTCTTTCATTTCGGGAAGGGATAGCCGATTTTCAGAACAAAACCTCAGAAAATGGGTCATTCTCACCAATTCCGATACTAAACAGCTATGGCTGGGGAATAAAGGAAAAAATCAGAAATAAATCTGCTGAGTGACCTTAATTTCTGCCATAGAGGCTCGCCCAGATTGTACTCCCCGGCCAATTGGCAAACTGCGGCAATCCAATGAGGCGCCTCAATGCTTAACGGTTGCTTATAAATAACTTACCGTCAATAAAAGGGGGTAAATGACCAACGGCTGAATCTGCTGGTTCAGGCTAGCGAAATGTTTTATAACCCTATTTAGTGACCTTGAGTGGCAAACATTTTGAAAAGGACCTTGAGTTTGAAATATGCATCGGTACCGTTAAATCAAAACCAAAATGGTTGGTTAAAACCCGATCTGCGCCCCACCATTTACCCAACGCTGATCGGCGATACCGAGGCCGACTGGGTCGTGGTAGGCTGCGGTTTCGCCGGGATTTCCTTCGCCAGAAGGCTGGCTAACCACGATCCCAAACTGAAAATCATCATCGTTGATGCGGCCTGTGCGGCGGAAAGTTCTTCGGCCAGAAATTCAGGGTTTATTATCGGCTTACCTCATAATATTGGCAGCTCGACGGCGGAGTTGAAAAAAGCCCAGTCGTATCGATCTTTATTACAAGAAGGGATCAATCAATTAACCCAGCAAATTGAGCAACAGGGGATCGAATGTGAATGGGAGAATGCCGGGAAATATCACTGCCAGGTTGATGCCGCTAATCAGCGGGTGCTCAAAGAGTACACCGATAATCTCGATGCCATGAACGAGCCTTATCAAATAATGGATAAGGAAGCGCTGTATAGAAAATTGGGCACTCGTTTTTATAATAAGGGCATCTATACCCCAAGCTCGATCCTGGTTAATCCTGCCAGCCTGATCGTTGGTCTGGCAAATAACCTGCCGGACAACGTAACGATGTATAACCATACCCCGGTGATGGCGATCCGCCACGGTAGCGTGAAACACGTAGTCACCCCCTTTGGCACGATTAGAACGGCCAACGTGATGTTAGCCACCAACGCCCTCTCCAGAGAGCTGGCCCCGGTCACCAGTCAGCAGGCGGCCATGGCTACCTTCGCCAGCATCACCGCGCCATTAACCGCTGAGCAACGCCAAAAGCTGCCAACCATGAGCAGTTGGGGGCTAACGCCGGTCAACGCAATCGCCGGGGCAACGGTGCGCTATACCCAGGATCACCGTTTCCTGATCCGCCAACATGTGACGCCAGCCTTGAACGGCAGGATCACCGCTGCGCAGACCTACCAGGCAACCCTTTTACATCAGCAGATTTTCAACAAGATTTACCCACAGCTGAGGGATGTGCCGCTGACAAGTACCTGGTCTGGCACCATCAGCGTTACCCGCAATGGCGCGCCGGTTTGGGGCGAGTTGAAGAAAGGTATTTATACCGCCGGAGGTTGTAACGGCGCAGGCGTGTCCAAGCAAACCATTGCCGGGACGTTATTGGCGGACTATGCACTGGGGATCGACCATCCGCTGATTGGCGCGATGCAGGAACTCGGTAAGGCAAATTACCTGCCGCCTTCCCCGGTGCTGGATATTGCGATTGGCGTTTCTTTGATGAAAGAGCGCTATTTGGGCCGCAAGGAAGTCTAGCTTTGGTGGTGAACTGGGGTGGGGATACTATCCCTGCCCCTGTTCGAAGCACTGATCCCCCAGCCGTAGGTACTTGTTAAAACCAACAATAAACTTGCGATTCTGCCCACGCAGATCGGCACCTCTGTAGCTTTCCCCCGGCAACAGATTGAACACCTTGGCGGTGTCATCCTGCCCGTCGCAGCCTTGATGGATCATCACCCGGAAATAGGTATTGCCGGTGTTTTTCAACACCCCTGCCTGCGGATCATAGTGATAAGTGAAACGCATCTTGCGCGGGCGAACTACCATGATGGTATCTAGCGCCATGGTCGGGGATACCAGCGGTGTCTTGTCTTCCCCCTGCATCTCCATCAAGTTGGCCGGGATCTCTTGGATCACTATGCGATAATAGCGCTCGCGCTCGTCCGCCGGGCCGCGATAGAAAATCTTGAAATATTCCCACGCCCCCGGCTCCAGTATTTTGCGCAGTGGGGTATAGAGCAGTTCGCCCTGTTCTAGCGGCTGAGGCTGTTCGTCAACCCCCGGTTTGGCAATCCGATAGGCACCGATCACATACAGATTGGTCTCTTTGGTGTTGTTAACAAACTGGCGCGAGAAGAAGGGACGATCGCTCTCCAGAGTAAATACGCCGGAAGAGAGATAAACCGCCTGCGCCGGGAACGCCAGCATCAGCCCCGCTAGCCACCCCCCTAGTCTTATCGTCATTTTCAATCCTAATGGATATCAGGGCCGGTCCAGACCGCCCTGACCCTTACCTCACCGGTGGCGCTGACAATCCCCATCCAATCCCGCCCATCCAGGGTCCACATCGAATTGCCCTCATTCATCGGGAAGCTGAGAGACAACTCGGTGCGATAGAAGCTGCCGTCGTTTTGTGAGGGGACCGGCCAGGCGGTTCTTACCCAACGCGCCGCATCCAGGCTGATAGGAACATCATCACAGCTGGCACGCGTGCGGACAACTTGCCCAACGTTATCGGTATAAGCCAGATAGGCCGAGAACGGCACCCTAAGCTTACCGTCGGTGGAGGAAAAGACGCAGTACGGGCGCCCATTGACCTGCCCTGCCGGACCGTAAACCTGCGCGGTAATGCTATCGGCCTGCCTTGGGCCAGAGGTAGTCAAAATATAGTCGAACACGATCGGCGGTTCTGTGCTGCCGACTTTGCCTTCACGCTTGGGATTAAGTACCAAGTCCTTGGAGATAATGCTAATCCCATAATCGCGCGGAACCAGCAAGATAGTGTTCGAAGGCGAAAATTCGTAATATCCTGACTGCGGTGCCACCGTACTGGTGAACAGGAAAGTGAAGAAATCCTTGCTGTGGCTCAGATCCACTCCCCGATCGATCAGGTTCTTCAGGAAAGTCTGCGATAAAAAGACATAAATACCGCCGTTACCGGCTTTGATCAAATTCGCCGCGTTGGTCGTGGCGCTGTAGTTCACCCAACCACTGGCACCATCGGCACTCAGGCGAATGGTATTTGCCGCAGGCGTAAACCCAAGCGCAGCAGTGTTGAGCTTCATGTTCATGCGCATCGGCGAAAGGGTACTCCCCTGCATCTGATAAGACACCAGCTTACAGATCGCGCCGCTCAGTGAGCCAATGTAGCCCACAGAGCAGAACTGAGAACCCGTTCCCATCACCGGATTGCCATTGCTGTCGATAAAAATTTCCTGCAGTGCGTTGGTAGATTCCAACCGCAAATTACCCGCTTTGGTGATGGTGAACTCATGGCTGGTCTGCGAGCCGCCAACGCTGACGCAGCTTTGCCCTGCGGCAGGGTTGTAGTCCGTGCGGGTAGAGCAAAAACGGTATTTATACGTCTCAGTCAAGCCTACCGACACATTTTTAAAATACTCATAAGCCGAATCAGAGAAAATACCACGCCCATAACGCGCTTCGCCGTTGCTGGTGTTAACCGCCACGTGATAAACACCATTATCTCCAATATAGCCCGGCAGATAACCGTTCGAGGGGCAAGCACTACCATTATTCATACAGCGGTTACCGATAAATGGCCGAGCGATGGGAGAATCCTCCAGCCAGATATCGGCGAACGAATTGGTCTGGATCAGCCCGGTATAGCCCATATAGCCCAAACTGCGTTGATCGCCTGACGCATATTTGGTAAATGCGTTGGCACCGCTGAAACGGGGATCGGTGCTCTGAGGCGTGATGAAATACTCTCCATCCACCTGATTTTCGATAAAGAAATAACTGTTGCTCACGTTGGCCGCCTGGCTAGAGAAGGAAACCAACATCAGCACCCCAGCCAACTGGCAAATATTACGCCGTTTCATGTCAAACCCTTTCCTCATCGTTGTGCCAGAATGGTCTGCACGTTGCACACCACATCGCCGACCCACTTCACGCCCTTGGCCTTGGCCAAATCCAGATCGACCTCGCAAATGCCATGATCTGGCATGGTCAATGACACGCTCGGGTAGCGTTTATCAACGTCCATCTGGAAGGCGCCCGTCGCATCCGTAATGGTTTTACCGATGTGGTTACGCACAGCGGCATTGGCGATCGCCCGGCCATTCTCCATGGTCATCCGGCCGAACACCGTCACTAACTGTTTCACTTCCGGCTCATAAACGGCGACGTTGCCCGGATACAGCGTGACGTTGCGGGTGCGCCCCTTGACGATGTCAAAGCTGTCCATCGAGTTTTTATCGTTCATCAGTTCAACCTTGTAGCTCGAGTACGGCGGTAACGGGATAAAGTTATTCTTACCGCTCAGCGGATAGCTGCGGCCATCGATCTGAGCCGACAGCACCGCATCGTCGATGAAGCCGGTTTTTACCAACACCCCGGACTTCTCCTGAATACCGCTGGCGGCGAAGTTCTTATCGCTGTAGGCCACCGCACCGCGCGCAGTCAGGTTGCCATTGAGGCGATTGTTGTCCGGCCGTGAGAGCGACAACGTGCCCACACTGTATTTGGTATCGAAGGCGGCATAGCCAGAGGCCGAATAAGCGCTGTCACCGTTGTGCTTATCCTTGACCAGCTTGGCCAGGTTGAAACCGGCAGAGGTAAACGCCGAGTCATCGAAGCTCTTGTTGGCGGCCAGATTGGCCCGCACGTTGCCATTGTTGGAAGACACACCGGTGCTTAACCAGGCGGCCAGCGGCAACGAGAAGTCCAGCGAGATATAGCGCTGGTTGGTGCTGTTGGACTGGTAATCATAGCGATAACGCTGGATACCGGCGCGTAGGTTGACCGTGCCATAACGCCCGGAGAACAGCGCCGTGGAGTATTCCAGGTTGTTAGAGGTGCTGCGATCGCGCTTATCTACCGTGCGGCTCAGCGTAAGCTGACCACCACGTTCAAAGAACCGGCTCAGGCTAAGGGTGCCGCCATAGGAATAGCTGTCCGACTCATAGACCGGCAACCCCTTACCGATATGGCTCTTTTCCCGGTTGGCCCACACGCTGCCGAAGCCTTTCGGTAGCATCAGGCTGGCGCTTAAAATATTGCGGTAACGCCCGCCCTGTGACAGCAACCCCTGCCAGCCCAAGCTCGCGAACTGGTTCACGTTGAGGTTAACCGAGGTTTCATTCACCACCTTCTTGTCGAAGGTATAGGTCGAGGTTTGCACCGCCAGGCCAAATATCGCCGGGACCGAGGCGATCTTGAGAATTTCCGGGATCGACATCGCCGCCGACGCCCCAGCCAGATAGGTTTCGTTGGTGGTGCTGTCGTTGGTGCGGTTATTGCGGTTGTCGTAATTAACATATCCACCATATAGCTGCCAGTTCAGTTCTTGCGCCACGCCATTATTGCCAGAAAAGGCTTTGTTGATTGTCTGGCGCATACGCGACTGGGTTTTGCCGTCGATCACCACTTCGACATCAACGTCATAAATCCCATACGGCAGGCGGCTGGTATCGACCTCAAAGCTGCCCATCGGGAAGTTCTGAATGTTCAACAGACGCCCCTGCCGGTAGATATGGACTTCACCCGCGCTAGGTAAGAATACGGTAATTGGCGTCAGCGAATATTGGGTATTCTGGATCTTGGTAGCGGACTTATTGCCATAGGTGACGCCATACACCTTGCTGGAGTTAAGTGCCGACAGGCTCCCCAACGATTGCAGGTTCCAGGTGTCAACCAAGCCAAATGCCAGACGGCGCCCGCTCATATCCCGTTCATACATGGCACGGTAAAGCTGAGAATCCTGTTGAGACTCCCCAATACCGTAAAACGAGCCGTTCACATTGAAATGATGCTCCGCGAAGCCAAAGGTATTATCCAGGGTCAAATAGTTATTCGAGGTGTTCTCACCCTTTTTTAACTGCGAGCGGTAAACACCGAGATCGTAATTCAGCACCGAACTGAAATGCGGCACCGAAGAGATCCCCAGCAAACTCGTTCGTGGGATAATGGAAGTCCCCAAGCTTTTTTCACTCACGTCCAGCGTCAGTACAAATGAACGGATATTCAGGTTCAGATCGGCATCGGACGAAACGGCAATATGGGTATTTTGATCAAAGAAACGATCTTTCAGACCGCGGATCAATGTCTGGGGCGTCTCCGCCAAGGTTGCCCCTTCAGACTCTTCCGCCAGCGTAATATCTCTTATCATCAGGCGGCCTTTTTCCAGCACCACCAGCGCATCCGCTACCTTTTGTTTTTCTTGTTGATCACCGCCTTTGTAACGTAGCATTACAGGAATGGTCATACCTTCGGTCAGCGCCTGACCAAATACCCCCGGGATAAGATAATTTCCTAAACGAACATCCTGTAGGTTTCTGGCGTTAGCCTGCATAGACATCAGAGCCGCAGCGATACATAGCGCTACGGCCTTGGTTCTTGTCCTTAAGATGAAATTATTACCCATTTGCTTCCCCAAATAGCTTCCCTACTCCACACCTGGAAAACACGTACGATGCAGGCAATGGGTAAAGAGGCTATTTCACGTTGATATAATCTTCGTTGTGCCAAATGCCAACGCTGAGTTTTTGATTATTGATATCAACAAATTTCAAATGCACGCCGAGTCCTGGCATGACGTAATAACGCTCACGGCATCCTTTCGTTTTCTCTTCACTGGTTTTTGCCTGCTTACAGGGGCCAAATGCCACCACGCGGAAAGAGCTGTTACCGGTGTTATACGCAACACCATCTCGGTACTGATAATCGAACTTGTCCCTCCGTGGTGTGACGACCATAATGGTACTTATGGTTGCCGAGGTGGTTGCCGAAGCGGCTTTTTTGGTCTTTGACAGCCCCTCTTCGGTAACCGGATTATCATTCCAGATTAAACGGTAATAACGCTCCTTATCGTCCTTCGGCCCGGAATAGAAAACGCGGAAAACATCTTTACCTTTGCCTGGCAAAATCAGATTGGATGGCGTGGCCATTATTTCCTGCTTGCTCTCCATTGGAATCGCTTTGCCACCTTCCATTGGGGAGGAAATACGCTCGACCCTCAGGCTGACCAGACGGGCATCATCCACAGTATTAATCACCTCCTTGGCGATAACGCTCTGGCCAGGGGAAATGATTGATGTAATCTCGCCAACGTTAATTGCACCGGCGTGAGTACAATAAAATAGTGCTGAGCACATCAGCGTAGGAAACCATCTGTTCATCATGCGTTCCATAAGGACCGGGGCTATTCACCCCGATCCTGACTACGTTAAGACAACAAAATCGCTTACAGGGTGGAGAAAGTACCGTCCCAGGTTGCTGTGAATTCAACGTTTACGTTGCCATCCCAGTAACCGTCGGTCAGGTCTTTGAACGCAGTGTCAGTGCCGGCAACGGTTGCTTTAGCGATCTCAAAGGCGAACACGCCCTGAGTGCTGGTACGGTTAGCACCAGCATAAGCGCCTGGTACGGCCAGTGCAGACAGACCTGCGCTGATACCTGCAGAAGTATCGATCATCACCATCTCGCTGCTTTCAGACAGTGCTTTGCCATTCCACTTAACGCCAACGGTCAGTGCAGAGTCATCGCTTGCGCGGCTCAGGGTGTTGGAGATGATTTTAGAGGTCAGTTTGAAATCACTCGCGCCAGACTGGCCAGCGATGGTGATATCGAACGCGCCGTCTTGAGAGTTAAAACGCTCCAGACCTTCTGCGTAATTAAAGGTCAGTGACTTTATCGGGGTAACAACCAGCATACTGCTGGTATCTTTAATAGCTTTTGCATCCCAAGACGCTGTCGCGTTCGCAGTACGAGTGTCCGCATTAGCCAGATTAATTGTTCCCAACGCTGAAGCTGCAATCAAAGCCAGAGCTAACTTCTTCATAAAATTTCTTCCTTTATTTATATCAATTAATTTCCCGCCAATATTTACTGGCGTGGCACAATAAATGCGACACAAGGGCGCATTCGAAAACTAACATTTTCGAAAAGGTCCTACGGCAATTAAATAATGAAAACCCTGCGATATACAATTACCGCATATTTTATTTCGTTTAGATAACCCTATGACAATAGGTAGTTATAGTTTATCTAACAGAGTGATAGGCACGAGTGAAAATATCATTCATTTTAGTCAACCCCATCTTGCCCAAAATATTATGGCGCAGGGCATAAACTGTTTTAGGACTAAGACGCAACCTGTTGGCGAGATCGCCCACGGTGACACCATGGATCAGAGTGCGTAATAAACATATCTCACGCGAAGACAGCCTGACTTGCGATGTTGAAGAAACCCGCTCCCCGGCAATAACATGATCGATTTTAGCAAAAATGTCACTGGATGCCCCCGTTCTCTGGATCACAGAATCAACCTGCCGAAACATGCTCTTATAGTAATTTGCCAAGGGTAACAGGTAACTATCGGTGACCAGCACAATGCGATTACAAGCAGAATACATTAGCCAGTCCTGCTCCAGAAAAAGGCGCAGGTTAGCCAATTGAAAGTCAATAAATACGACTTTTAGCTGTTCTGGGGAAGTATTAACTGAGTCACAGTAGCCTACGATCTGTCTCTTATACACATCTCAAAAGGGGGGGGGGGGGGGGGGGGGGGGGGGGGGGGGGGGGGGGGGGGGG
>NZ_JAELTL010000089.1:0-12152 GCF_016428815.1 Serratia sp. ASV30
CCCCCCCCCCCCCCCCCCCCCCCCCCCCCCCCCCCCCCCCCCCCCCCCCCCCCCCCCCCCCCCCCCCCCCCCCCCCCCCCCCCCCCCCCCCCCCCCCCCCCCCCCCCCCCCCCCCCCCCACTTTTTTTAGTTGGCATCGTCGGCAGCGTCAGATGTGTATAAGAGACAGGTTACGGCCCGTATGTCCACTTACCGGTTTACGGTAGCTTCACCATCCGTGAAGACGGTGGTGACTGGGCAGATACCGTTTATCCGGTGCTGAGTTACCTCACCTTCTGGATGTCGGCGGGTAAATGGGTAGTGGAAGGGGTTGAAACCCGTGCTCAGCTGCTGGATTCCGATGGGTTGCTGCGCAACTCTTCCGATCCTTATGTGATGGTGCGTGACGCCTACTTCCAACGCCATGACTTCCTGGCGCAGGGCGGGGTGCTCAAGCCGCAGGAGAACCCAAATGCCAAGGCGATCCAGGGCGATCTGGATGAGATCGACTCTGCCAACTAAGGATTAGGTTTTTTTCAACTTATCCTGTGGTGAATGGCGTTTGAAAAAGGATCCTGGAAGTTTGGGGGATCCTTTTTTATTTATGTAAATGATAATCATTTTTCTTGAGGATTTTCTGGGATGCCGGTGCAGTAAATGCTAAAATCTGCACCAGGCGACTGCCGCTGGTTACATGGAGGGCAGAGCCCGTGGCTTGGGAACCGGCTTGTGTGGAACAAGGATCGTTTATAGCGGATTGCTGCATCACCTTTTACCGCGTTTTGTCCCCTCTTTCCTGCCTGTTTTCTGCTGCCGCGATATTTTCGCTGTGATGCGCACGGAGAACGCCAATATGGACCTACTTTCTTCAGGCAATGCCCCTTTCTTGATCGCCCTGCTCCTGCTGCTGTTTATCGGCGTGCTGGAAACGCTGGCGGTGTTTCTCGGTGCTTCCCTTTCCAGCCATTTCGACGCAGCTATAGACTCCCATCCGGATATTACCCTGGGTGAGAACGTTTTCGCCCATGGTCTGAGCTGGCTGCATATCGGGCGCTTGCCGCTGCTGGTCATCATCGTGCTGTTTCTCGGCGGTTTTTCACTGAGTGGCCTGATACTGCAATGGTTGGCAGGCGGTGAATTACCGGTATGGCTGGCGGTGATCGTTGCCTTTATTGTCGCCGTATTCTGCGTGCGCTGGTGCGGCCGCGGCATTGCTCGCTACTTGCCACGTGACGAGAGCAGCGCCGTTTCCACGGACAGCTTTATTGGCCGCATGGCAATTATGACCGGTGCCACGGCCACGGCGGGCACCCCGGCAGAAGCCAGGTTGACTGACGAGCACGGGCGTACCCATTACATTTTGATCGAACCGGATGAGGAGGACGTCGCCTTTGTGCGTGGAGCCAAGGTGCTGGTGACGGCCCGCATTTCCGGGTCCCGTTTCAGCGGCAGTGCCAACCCTTGGCCGGATCTGCTGTGAACGCGGTTTTAACGGAATTATTTTGATAATACTTACGGAGAGGTAGCCCTAGTGATAATTAGTGATGGTCTTACGTTTTGGGGGTCGATTGCGGGTGGCATCTTTGTTGTCCTGCTGATCATCGGACTGATTTTTTCGCGCCTGTATCGCCGTGCCTCGGCAGAACAGTCGTTGGTTCGTACCGGTCTGGGCGGTCTCAAGGTCGTGCTGAGTGGTGGTGCCATCTCCCTTCCTGTGTTCCATGAGATTGTTGAAATCAACATGAAGACCCTGAAGCTGGAGGTCAGCCGTGCCATGCATGACAGCCTGATCACCAAGGACAGAATGCGCGTGGACGTAGTGGTGGCATTTTTCGTCCGTGTGCAACCTACCATTGAAGGGATCTCCACCGCAGCACAGACTTTGGGCCAGCGTACGCTGTCACCGGAAGATCTGCGCCAACTGGTGGAAGACAAGTTTGTTGACGCATTACGCTCCACCGCTGCGCAGATGACCATGCAAGACCTGCAAGACACGCGCGAAAACTTCGTGCAGGGCGTGCAGAGCACGGTATCTGAAGATCTGGCGAAAAACGGCCTGGAGCTGGAAAGCGTGTCGCTGACCAACTTTAACCAGACCTCGAAAGAGTATTTCGATCCTAACAACGCCTTCGATGCTGAAGGTCTGACCAAGCTGACGCAGGAAACCGAACGCCGTCGTCGCGAACGTAATGAAGTTGAGCAGGACGTAGAGGTCGCAGTACGCGAAAAAAACCGCGATGCCATGTCACGTAAGCTGGAGATCGAGCAGCAGGAAGCCTTCATGTCGCTTGAGCAGGAGCAGCAGGTCAAAACCCGCAGCGCCGAGCAAAGCTCCCGGATCGCCACCTTCGAAGCGGAGCGCCGCCGTGAGGCCGAACAGAGCCGTATCTCCGCCGAGCGTCAGATTCAGGAGGCGGAAATCGAGCGTGAGCAGGCGGTACGGACCCGTAAGGTAGAGGCGGACCGTGAAATCCGTGTCAAAGAGATCGAGCAGAATAAAGTCACGGAAATGGCCGCCATCGAGCAGAAAAAAGTGACGGAAATTGCCGAACAGGATAAGGCCATCGCCATTGCTGCCAAGTCCGAGCAGCAGTCCCAGGCTCAGGCGCGCGCTAATGATGCGTTGACCGAAGCGGTGAAAGCGGAACAAAACGTGGAAACCACGCGCCAGACCGCCGAAGCCGATCGTGCCAAGCAGGTTGCTCTGATCGAAGCCCGTCAAGGGGCGGAAACCGAGGCGATGCAACTGACGCTGAAAGCCCGTGCGGAGAAAGAGGCCGCCGAGCTGCAGGCCGCTGCCATCATTGAACTGGCCGAAGCCGCACGTAAGAAAGGCTTGGCAGAGGCGGAAACCCAGCGCGCGTTGAACGAAGCGGTCAACATGCTTTCCAGCGATCAGACCAGCCTGAAGTTCAAACTGGCGTTGCTGCAGGCACTGCCGGCGATCATCGAGAAGTCCGTTGAGCCGATGAAGGCTATCGACGGGATCAAGATCCTGCAGGTTGATGGGTTGAACCGTTCTGGCGCTGCAGGTGCGGCAGCGGCTTCGATCGGTGGCGGCAACCTGGCCGAGCAGGCGATGTCTGCCGCTCTCGCTTATCGTACGCACGCCCCGGTTATCGACTCCCTGCTACAGGAAATCGGTATCAGCGGTGGTTCATTGCAGGCGTTGACCGCGGCTTTACCGCAGGCACAGCCAGTTGTTCCGTTGGCGGAGCCTGACGCTGTAGTCGCGCAGGAAGAGATTGCGGAACAAAAACCGGAGTCGTATGCACCGTCAACGGAGCACAGCATCACGACGGTAAACCTTTCCTGAGTTACGGCTGGAGGGGGTTAACACAATAGAAAACGGCGGGGTAATCCCGCCGTTTTTACGTTCCTGTCTAGGAAAGCAGATTAGAAACGGTAGTTGAAGCCAGCACCGTACAACCAGGCTGAACCTTTCGATTCGAAGGTGTATGGACCTTCTTTGATGGTGACTTTCTGGCCGTGCATGTAAGACACCCCGACGTCTACAGAAGCGTCTTTATTGAACGCGTAAGTGGTACCGGCGCTGATCCAGGTGCGATCCTGATCCGGGATCGAGATAGAGCGGTTTTCCGCTGGGACTGGGCTGTCATCGAAGGCGATACCGGTACGGAAGGTCCAGTTATCGTCGTAGAAGTAGGTGGTACCCAGCGCGATACGGTAAGCATCACGGAAGCCTTCATGCTTCTGGAACAAGGTGTTGCCGTTGCTGTCGGTTGCTCTCAGCTCCTGGAACTGGCTCCAGCTGGTGTAGGCCATGCTGTAGTGGATCGCCCACTGCGGTGCCACTTTGTTATACCCGGAAACTTCCCACATTTCTGGCAGATTCAGGGTCAGAGAACCAGGGACGTTGTTGCCGTCGGTTCCCATTGGCAGGCCGAATTTCCCCAGCAGAGGGTTAAAGGCGGAAGGCAGGCTACTTCTGTAGTCACCGTCAAAGTCGATTTTCACTTCAGAACGGTAGGTAAAGCCGTAGCGGTTGTTTTCATCTACTTCATACAGCACGCCTGCGTTCCAGCCATAGCCCCATTTATTGCCTTCCAGATGAGAAATCTGGGTATCGGCAGGGATTCTAGCTACCTGGCCAGCCAGCGCCGGAGGCAGTTGTCCTGAACCGGCGATCAGCAGCGGTAAATCACCGGCATAACGATCGATTTTGGCTTTGGCATACACTGCATCAAAGCCCAGACCGAAGCTGAAGTGTTTGTTCAGACGGTAAGCTGCGCTCAGGTTGATATTGGCGGTGGTCAGGTCTGTAGTCCCACCGACGGATCCAGCCGTGTAGCCCTCGTTGTATTCGGTAGCCAGGCCATAGTTGCTGGTCACGGAAGCGCCGACGGCCCATTGGTCATTCAGCGGTTGAATGTAGTGCAGGTTGGGTACCCAGGCGGTCGGGGCAATATTCTTCGCATCCAGGCTGCGGCCTGAAGGCGATGTGCCGGTAATGTTAACGTCTGGATCAATAAAAACGGCGCCCGCAGTGAGAGAAGGGCGGTCAAACATCATCATGGTTGCCGGGTTACGACTTGCCGAGGCAGCGGAATCCGCCATTGCGCCTTCGCCAGAATAGGCTCGCCCTAAACCAGCTGCCGAAAACTCGTTCAGCTGGAATCCTGCGGCATATACGTTTGAAGAAATAATTGCCACTGCAGCTGCGAGAGCTGATTTAGTGAATAGGTTTTTCTGGCTCATGACCAAAACCTCATTTTATGTGTTTATTATTTAAACAATGTTACACAAAGTAACATGGAGCGCGCGATTGTAGGGTCCGTTATCAATCTGACAAATCAGACCAGTGGCTGAATTATAGGTCTGACCTGTTAAGATGTTGCAAGTTTGTTTTTGAAATATTTCCAGATTGATATCAGAAAAGAGATCCACATAACAAAAAATGACCTGCACATAACAAAACTCTTATGTTTTTTTACCGCGAAGCGATTTAGTTATGTGATTTCCGTCACTTAAAGTGCTTACAAAAAGTAAGGCTAGTGATTGGCAAGCCCGAGGAGTAAAATAAACACAGAATTTTGTTTATTTGCGCCAGATCATAAATGGCTATTTGGGCGAGCTTAACTGCGGCCCGTGAGGAGATTTCAACTATGTCAGATGCAATCAATAAATGTAACGCTCAGGAAACTGCGGCCTGCTGCTGTGTCGATGTCGGAACCGTGATGGATAACACCGATTGCACCGCTTCCTACAGCCGAGTGTTTGCCAATCAGCAAGATGCAGAGCAAACCCTGGCAGCACTGACTGAAAAGGCGCGCGGCGTGGAGTCCGAGCCTTGTGACATCAGCAGTAGCATTAAACCGGTTGACGGCGGCGTGCAACTGGATGTGGATTTCACCTTCTCCTGCCAGGCAGAAACCATGATCTTCCAGCTCGGCCTGCGTTAATCCCGACCCGATCCCGTAGGGGCGTAATATCCGCCCCTGCTGGTATCCGCACCGCTTTACCCCCTACCAGAAAGTTGCTCCCGCTCTCAGTTTTCACTTCTGCCGGTTTGCCAAATGTAAACATTTGGTTAACAATGACCTCATCAGGTCAGACCTCTTTTTGTCCGTTGTGTTGACGGCCTCTCTTCAGGAGCGTTTATGAGTAAGGCATTGCCGCTGGTTACCCGTCTCGGCGACCGTATCGCCATTGTTCAAGGGCTGCGCACCCCTTTCGCCAAGCAGGCTACCGCTTATCACGGTATACCTGCGGTCGATCTTGGCAAGACGGCGGTGAGCGAGCTGCTGGCGCGTAGTGGCATCGATCCCGCCCTGATTGAGCAACTGGTATTTGGCCAGGTGGTGCAAATGCCCGAAGCGCCCAACATTGCGCGGGAAATTGTACTTGGCACCGGCATGAGCGTGCACACCGATGCCTATAGCGTTTCACGTGCCTGTGCCACCAGCTTCCAGGCGATTGCCAACGTGGCGGAAAGCATCATGGCCGGCAGTATCAGTATCGGCATTGCCGGTGGGGCGGATTCTTCCTCCGTGCTGCCGATTGGCGTTAGCAAGGCGCTGGCTCGCACGTTGGTGGACGTCAACAAGGCCCGCACGTTGTCGCAGCGTTTGAAACTGTTCAGTAAACTTAAGTTCCGCGATCTGATGCCGGTACCGCCCGCCGTGGCGGAATACTCTACCGGTCTGCGCATGGGGGATACCGCCGAGCAAATGGCGAAAACCCACGGCATTACTCGCGAGCAGCAGGATGCCTTGGCACACCGTTCACATCAACTGGCCGCTAAAGCCTGGGAGCAGGGGCTGTTGCGCGATGAAGTGATGACCGCCTATGTGCCGCCGTATAAAACCCCGTTGGCCGAAGATAACAACGTCCGCAAAGATTCCAGCCTGGAGTCTTATGCCCGTTTGAAACCGGCATTCGATCGCCGACACGGTACCGTCACGGCCGCCAACAGTACGCCACTGACCGATGGTGCGGCAGCGGTGCTGATGATGAGCGAGTCCCGTGCGAAAGAGCTCGGCCTGGAGCCTCTAGGCTACCTGCGCAGCTTCGCCTTTGCCGCCATTGATGTCTGGGAGGATATGTTGCTCGGCCCTTCCTATGCCACCCCGTTGGCGCTGGATCGTGCCGGTATTACCCTGGCCGACCTGACCCTGATCGATATGCACGAAGCCTTTGCGGCGCAAACGCTGGCCAACCTGAAAATGTTCGCCAGCACCGAGTTTGCCCAGCAGAAGCTGGGGCGTGAGCAGGCGATCGGCGAGGTGGATATGGATAAATTCAACGTGTTGGGTGGCTCTATCGCCTACGGACACCCGTTCGCCGCGACCGGTGCGCGCATGATCACCCAGACGTTACACGAGCTTAAACGGCGCGGTGGCGGTCTGGGGCTGGCCACTGCCTGCGCAGCCGGGGGCTTGGGAGCTGCGATGATCGTGGAGGTGGAAAAATGAGTTTCGAGAACGCATTGCACGAGCAGCGTGCCAAGCCTTCGACATTTCATCTGACCTTGCGCCCGGATAATATTGGCGTGATCACCATCGATGTGCCGGGGGAGAAGGTCAATACGCTGAAGGCAGAGTTTGTTGAGCAGATCAACGACGTGCTGCTCAAGGCGCAGCAGCTTGCTACCCTGGAAGGGTTGGTGATCCTCTCCGGCAAGCCAGATTCCTTTATTGCCGGTGCAGATATCACCATGATCGCCGCGTGCCATACGGCCCAAGAGGCACAAGCGCTGGCGAAGAAGGGGCAGAGCACGCTGGCACAGATTGCCGCGTTCCCGGTGCCGGTGGTTGCCGCTATTCATGGTGCTTGCCTTGGAGGCGGGCTGGAGTTGGCTTTGGCCTGCCATAGCCGCGTCTGTTCTCTGGATGACAAAACGGCGCTTGGCCTGCCGGAAGTCCAGTTGGGTTTGCTGCCTGGTTCTGGGGGTACCCAGCGCTTACCCCGTCTGATTGGTGCCAGCAAAGCGTTGGATATGATGCTGACGGGCAGGCACGTTCGCGCGCGTCAGGCGCTGCGTATGGGCCTGGTGGACGAGGCCGTACCGCAATCCATTCTGCTGCAAACCGCCATTGAGCGTGTAAAACAGGGTTGGAAATCGCGCCGTGCGTTACCATGGCAGGAACGCCTGCTTAACGGTCCGTTGGGCAGAAGCCTGTTGTTCAGCATCGTGCGTAAGAAGACCCTGGAGAAAACCCACGGTAACTACCCCGCAGCGGAGCGTATTATCCAAGTGGTGCGCACTGGTCTGGATCATGGCAGTGCCAGCGGCTATGAAGCGGAGGCCCGCGCCTTCGGTGAACTGGCGATGTCTTCCCAGTCTGCCGCATTACGCAGCCTGTTCTTTGCCTCTACGGCGCTGAAAAAAGAGCGCGGCGGGGATGCCCAACCCCATGAATTACAGCGCGTCGGCGTACTTGGCGGTGGTTTGATGGGCGGCGGTATAGCCTGCGTCACGGCGACTCGTGGCGGGCTACCGGTGCGCATTAAAGACGTGAATGAGCAGGGGATCAACCATGCGTTGAAATACACCTGGGATCTGTTGGGCAAGCGGGTACGCAGCAAACGCATGCGTCCGGCAGAGCGTCAGAAACAGATGATGCTGATTTCAGGCAGCACCGATTACAGCGGTTTTGAACGGATCGACATCGTGGTAGAGGCGGTATTTGAAGATATCGCGCTCAAGCAGCAGATGGTGGCCGATATTGAACAGTATGCCGCGCCGCATACCGTATTCGCCTCCAACACCTCATCATTGCCGATAGGCCAAATCGCGGCGCAGGCGGCCAGGCCGCAGCAGGTTATTGGCCTGCACTACTTCAGCCCGGTGGATAAAATGCCGTTGGTCGAAGTGATCCCGCATGCCACTACCAGCGAACAAACCATTGCCACCACCGTTGCTCTGGCCCACAAACAGGGGAAAACGGCGATCGTGGTCGCCGATCGTGCTGGTTTTTACGTGAACCGTATTCTCGCTCCTTATATTAATGAGGCGGCGCGATGCTTGCTGGAAGGCGAGCCTATCGAATCGGTTGATATGGCTTTGGTCGATTTTGGTTTCCCGGTGGGCCCCATCATGCTGTTGGATGAAGTGGGTATCGACGTTGGCACCAAGATTATCCCGATCCTGACGGCGGAGCTGGGGCCACGCTTTGCCGCTCCAGCGGCGTTCGACGCAGTGCTGAAAGACGGCCGCAAAGGGCGCAAGAATGGCCGTGGTTTTTATCTGTACCCAGCCGAGGGCAATAGGTCACGCCAGAAACGCAAGAGCGCTGATAGCAGCATCTATCCACTGTTGGGTATCACCGGCAAGGCACATATTCAGCATGCGGTGATCGCCCAACGCTGTGTGATGATGATGCTCAACGAGGCGGCGCGTTGCCTGGATGAAGGCGTGGTGCGCAGCGCACGAGACGGTGATATCGGCGCGGTGTTTGGCATTGGTTTCCCGCCGTTCCTTGGCGGCCCGTTCCGCTATATGGATGAGCTAGGCGCGGAGAAAGTGGTAAAAACCCTGCGCTACCTGCAACAGCAATACGGTGAGTATTTTGCTCCTTGTGAACGTCTGCAGCGCATGGCGGAGCAGGGGGAACGCTTCTATCCGCAAGGCAGTTAACCAGCATGGCGGCCCGGTTTGCGCTACAGTTTGATCAGGGCCGCACTGTGATCGCCATCACTCCTTGCAATTAGGGCAATCCCGGAAGCTGTACAGGGAGATTGGGGAGGGGTAACGTAGCGTTTTGGTGGGTGGCTCACTCAGCGCTACCAAAATTTCATAGCAACAAGGTTAAAATTTAACCCGTTGAATTGGTTGTTATGTCAGCGATGAATTTGTGTAAGGGCGCAAATGTTGTAAAAAACAGCGTTTTCTTTACGCGAACTTTCAGGCAAAATGCCCGGCCGCCATAGAGAGACGGCGCGTTATCGTTTGAAGCAGGCCTGTGTTCTTGAGTGCAACTCGGCGATACAGCACGCTCGGCGTTTCTGTATAGCGTTATTTTGTCAACAACAGCGGTGCAATATGCAAGTTTTGATTATGCGTCACGGAGAGGCGGCACTTGATGCAGCCAGCGATTCGGTAAGGCCTCTTACCGTTTGTGGCCGTGATGAGTCACGTCAGATGGCGGCCTGGTTGAACACCAAGTCTGTGGATATTGAACGAGTGCTGGTCAGCCCCTATTTGCGGGCCGAGCAGACGCTGGAAACGGTACGCGAAGCGTTAACGCTGCCGGAAGGTGAAGAAGTGCTGCCTGAGCTGACTCCTGGGGGCGACGCTGGGCTGGTGAGCTGTTATCTGCAGGCGCTGGCAAAAGAGGGTATCGGTGCGGTGTTAGTGGTTTCCCATCTACCGCTGGTGGGTTATCTGGTGGCCGAGCTGTGCCCTGGAGAATGCCCGCCAATGTTTGCTACCTCCGCCATCGCTAATGTCGATCTGTCAGAGGATGGCAGCGTCGGCAAGTTTGAATGGCAGGTCAGCCCGTCACAGGTGATGGCTAAGGTCTGAGCTTGTTCTCACCATCAAAGGGCGATGATAAACATCGCCCTTTGTCATTAACGTCTTCAAAATTGCCACTGTAACGTAAAGCCTAGGTTGACCGGGCTGGTGGTGAAATTATCAGGCTTGGAGAGCGGCACCCCAACGAAGGCGTCATAACCGACCGCTTTTACCTTCCCTCGAATACCGGCAACGCTACCAAGCAGGTGGCCATCGGCAAAGTCGTTACTACCGTCTCCTTTCACCCGGCCATAATCCATACCGAGGTATAATTGCTGCCCCAGTTTTGGCAGGTTCAGGTTCAGGTCATTGCGCAGGGAGTAGCCCTTGTTGGCCATCATATTCATTTCACCGTCAAAACCACGTACGGTCCAGCGGTTACCGATACTGAATTGATCCTGGGTGGTCAGGCGGTCCGGACTGTATTGCTGGCGAAAGCGGGATTGATAACTCAGTGACAGATCTTGCACGGTAAATGGCGTATAGGTGCTGATATCCAGGTTGACGATGCGGCTTGACGGAGCGCTGTCCACCGGTCTTTCGGCACCAAACCAGGCGGTATCACGCTGATAGCTCAACATGGCATCGACAATAGACTGGCCGACGTAGTGGCGGTGATTGAACTCAATGCTCCAGTTGGCCATATTACGCTGTTGTAACTGCAGCTCCGTATCGTTCAGATAAAAATGCGAGTTACGCTTGAGGACTTGAAAGCTGAGCGTGTTTTTTTGGCTCGCGTTGCGATACAAGAGGCGATTGATTTTTAAGCTAAGGTTGCGATACTTGCCGCGGTAGGAAAAATCGGTATAGATACCATGGATATTTTGTACATATTCGCTGCGGCTAGCATATAAGTCCAATGACCAGAAGCCGTAGGGCACCGAATAGTACAGAGAGCCGTTATTAGAATGACGGGTCGATTGGAACTGCAAATCACGACCGGCAGAAACGTAGAACAGATCGTTCATCGAGGTCGGGTTATCAATATATAAAGCCAGGCCGCTTTGATAGCGGCCGGTTTGTTTACTGCCTGAGTCATCCAGCCAACCGCCCAAACGCCAGAATGAGGGTTGTTCGCGGGTTATTTCCAGGTCGGATTCACCCGCCTTACTCCCTGGGTGGAGTGAAATGTTGGCAACGACATCAGGAATGCGTTGCATGTTTTCCAACCCCTGCTCAATCGCACGCAGATCCAGCAGATCCCCTTGGCTGCCAGGGAAGGTGGTGTGCAAGTTGACGTACTGATCGCTGTCATCGGTCAACCTGACGTTGCCAATGGTGCCGGGCAGGATATCCAGAGTGAGAAGCCCTTGCGTCAAATTCTGCTGAGGGATCATGACCCTGGTAGTAATATAGCCATGTCCAATCAGCTTGTTTTGCAAGGCGGTCGCGAGCGTTTTCACCCCTTGGATCCCCAGGCAGCGCCCTTGTGCCTGTTCTGTCAGTTTGTGCAAGGGTATCCAATGAGGGATCTTGTCGTCCTTATTCAGTTCAACCCGTTGTAGAGGGAAACAGGGTTGTTCTTCGGGAAAGTCGATGTGGGTGCTTAGTCCTGCGCTGCCAGCGGAGCGAACGTCTTTACCTACGGTTTCCAATTGGTTGTAGCGTGCTTTTTCCTGTTCCTGCTGGTGGCTCATTTGCTGCTCAATAAACTGGCCTTTTTCAGTTGCCTGAACCAGTGGGGTGAAAATAAGCAATAACCAGGCATTGAGAAAGCGAAAACGCATGTTAACTTCCTTATTAATATGATTTTTCTTTAATCGGGTGCAGTGTGAAGATAGGCAGGAGTGAAAAACAGCTGATAGCCATTGATAACATGGCTATCAGCTTGTTATTACCTATCTCGCGATGCTAATAGACGTGATAGGGGTATTTATCGCCTCAGTATTGGCTCTGGATTAGTACTTGGTATGGATTTCTACAGTGTTGTCCGAAATCATTTTGCCGTAATTGCCGAATTTCCCGTCTGTATCGATCTTTATCTTGTTTTTGCCAACCAAGGTCCCTTGATTATAGAAGCTGCCATCGACACGCTGACCACCGGCAAGGGCTCCGCGCTTCATGTTGATCTCTAAAGTATCACCGGCCTCAATGTTTCCTGCAGTGCTAGCTGATGAACCTGTCTCTTATACACATCTAAAAGGGGGGGGGGGGGGGGGGGGGGGGGGGGGGGGGGGGGGGGGGGGGGGGGGGG